>LJUQ01000168.1 GCA_001304505.1 Bacteroides sp. SM23_62_1 | reverse complement strand
CCTGTCCTGGCAACCGATCTCCCAGGCAGCTTTACTTTCCAGCTGGCTTCAACGAGTAATTCCTCACCCGGTTTGACCGGATCATTTCTGAGTATAACGATCAGATTCGTCCCGTACATTTGAACCATAAATGGTGATATCTCCTCCTGGTCAGGCTTGTTATCCTTATAAAATGTTTTACCCCTGATGGCAAACCTGATGATCTCCACGCCATCGGTTATCAGGTCCCCGTCCATTGCATAATCTCTGGCACTACCTTTTTTATAGGCGTTCTGGTAAAGCTTGGTAACCAGGTAACGTATGCTGTCCGGACTGTTGTTGATATATTTTATCTCTTCGGTTCCGGTTATGATCTTTGTAACAGGATCATATTCGGCCCTTATTGTATAATATGCCCTGTTCTGCCAGTATTTCGGCCCCGGCTTCCCATCCCATGAGCGTGTCCCTTTCTCATAGGCAGACTGGAATCGCGGTGGCATAAACAGGCCGGAGGATTGACCATTCGCCAAATTGAATGCGAGGAGGAGCCAAGTTAGGATGATGATTCTTTTCATTTGTTTATGTGTATAATTGATATCTTAAACTCGAAACTACTGAAATTCGAGAATCGAAACAAATGACGAAAAATCGAAAATCGAGACAAATTCGAAATATCTGTAATCAGGATTTGTAAATAATTCAAAGTTGTTTCAATGTTCGAGTTTGTTTCGGCTTTCGCTATTTCGAGTTTATTCAGCTTATTCTATTTCAAGTTTCGGGTTTATTTCGATTTTTGGTACTTCGGCTTTCGTGTCTTTACTTTGATTTCAGATTGTTTCCCAGGGACTTTGTATTCCCAATATCAATAGAAACAAGTATCTGTTGCGAATAATCAATGGTCTGTTCAATAAAATGCACGGAGAATTCAATCTTTCCACGGATATTATGTTTTTTGAACGGTTGCCAGAACAGGTCAAGTCTCCCATATCCCCTGGCTTTATAAAATGAATCCCCATAGAGAAACTCATGACCCTGTCCCCTGTAATAGGTTCCCTGCAACCCTATGCCCCTGTAGCTCATGAGCATATTAGCGAGAAACCCTGCAGGCGTCTCATAACCCTCGTATACATTCCTGATCCTGTCGAGCGACACAAGCGCCCCGGCAGAAACCGTCAGCGTATCAAAAAAAGTAAACCCGGACAGGTCTGCACCCAGGATGAGATCAAAACCTCCGTTATCCCGCAGGTGAAAACCGGGAGGGGTAATACGTGGCCTTGCAAAATGCCCCATCAGAAAATGGTGTGATAAGAACATGAATGAATAGTTGATTCTGCCGGAGAAGCCAAACATGAATCTTTCAAAATCGGTATCTGTCTGCCTGCTGGTCCAGTCAATAAATATATTCTGATAACCCCAGTCCCAGCGATACCCGAGATAACTGCCCTCAATGTTCGGGCGGTAATAATTAAGGGTATCTGTAAGAATGGCAAGCGGATAATCGAGCAGATCCCTCCTGGGGAAGGCTCCCAGGTAAAACAGAAATGACTGATAGTCGAGCTGGTAATAAAGGGTTGGCAATGGTTTGATTGCATCCGGTTCTCCGCCGAACTCATAAATATAGTGAAGGCCTGCCCTCAGCCTGTGTATCTGATCATAGTTGCCGCCGATTTCAAACCTCATCCTTGAGCCAAACATTGTCTGAGGAATCTGTACAGTATTATAATATTCCCGGTTATCAAGAAATCCATCAACACCAAACAACCACTCCAACTCCTGCCCATGAACCTGGGTTATGATCCCAATGAAGAGAATAATGAAACCGATAAATCGCATAATTGGCCTGAAAATAAGATACACATCATCATCCTGCAACGAAATTAAGAATTAAAATCCTATTTACCTGTTCTGAAAAATATATTATTGAATATCAGCAGGCTATTTGTTATATTTAACACAGACATCTTTTGACCGGTATGGACGAAAAAGAAAGAAAAAAGAAAAAACAATTCGAGAAGATCTGTAAGAAGGTCGGAAAGGCAATAAATGAATATCAGCTCATCCAGGATTCAGACAGGGTACTGGTGGGTTTGTCGGGTGGTAAGGATTCCATGATCCTGTTGGAGGCACTGGCTGACAGGAAAAAGCATCTTCCTTTATCCTTCGAATTATTCGCCGTCCATATCTCTGCTAAAAACGTCGGTTACGAGATGGATACCTGCTACCTGGCAGCTTTCTGTGAAGAAATATCCGTACCCCTGTACCTTGAGGAGGTGGAAATAGACATCTCCCTGAAGCCGGAAAAAACACCATGCTTTATATGTTCCTGGAACAGACGTAAAAAGATATTTGAAAAGTCAAAGGAACTCAGATGTAATAAGGTTGCACTCGGACATCATAAAGATGATGCGATCCAGACCATGCTGATGAATATGATTTATCATGGATCATTCAGCTCTCTTCCTCAAAAACTTCGGATGTTTAATGGACGCATTGACCTGATCAGGCCTTTACTGACAATCCCTGAAAATGAACTGGCCTATTATGCCGGATTGAAAAATCTGAAGGAGCATGAGAAGTCATGTCCGTATATGGATTCAACAAAAAGAAACACGATAAAGGAGCTGATCAGATCGCTCGATAAACTTCATAAAGATTCCAGGAAAAACCTGTTCAGGGCAATGGATAATATTTATTATGATTATTTGCCGAAGAAGAGCTGTTAAAATTTTAACTGAGGGTATAATTAATTAATGTGAACAAATAAATAATTCTGGGCTGTGTTATAACACAGAAAAAATGGATTGCTGTTGATCAGAGGTCCTTTAAAGGCTTCTCTGATCCATCACATTTAAATTTAGTTGTGATATAGCCTCCATCCCTGCATTCCGGTTATTATTCTGTAAAGAGTTAAGGATCAATTATTTCGACTACTGATACAACAGGCAAATGATCTGAAGGATATTCGCCATTTATTTTTTTTCTGATAACCTCAGAATCTCCGGTTCCGAAATGGTGGGAAACAAATATATAATCTATCCTGGTCAACCCGGTTTCATCACGCCACCCATGAAAAGTAAGGTCCGTGCTATCCCTTTCCTGGTGCAAATCCCTGTAAGTATCCCTTAATTCATTTTGAACGATCATTTGATATACAACATTATCTTCTTCAATGTTAAAATCACCCATCAGAATAATCGGTCTGTCTGCTGCCAGGTTTCTAATATGGCTTAATATTAATTGTATGCTCTTTTCCCTGGCATATTGGGATACATGATCAAGATGTGTATTGCATACAAAAAATTCCTGATTGTTTGATTTATCTGTGAACAGTCCCCATGTGGCAATCCTGTTACACGCTGCATCCCAGGTATTGGATCCTGGCGTTTCAGGCGTATCAGACAACCAGAATATGCCGGAGCCCAGGAGTAAAAATTTATCTTTTCTGTACAGCAGTGGAACGCCTTCCCCTTTATCCGGATCTTTTTCTCTCGAGCGGAAGATCACTCCCCAATCCGGCAGGTTTGAATTCAGGTATTCCATCTGGACCGGCAGAACTTCCTGCAGGCCGGCTATATCAATCCCGGAAAAGCTTTCCAGGATACCTTCCCGCC
This sequence comes from Bacteroides sp. SM23_62_1, assembly GCA_001304505.1. Lineage (GTDB taxonomy): Bacteria > Bacteroidota > Bacteroidia > Bacteroidales > SM23-62 > LJUQ01. Next base: position 6,563 of record LJUQ01000168.1, on the reverse strand, counting down.
GGTTATTCCAGCTGTGCAATCCAGGCTGATCCGACGCATAACGGATATTATATGTCATAATTTTCAGGTTGAGACTCCCCTCATTCTTGTTCCGCAGGTTGCCTGCCCCGGGGAGCAGGAGCAACATGCTAATTCCAAAAAAACACATGGATAGGTTCATATTTTAAAAAATCATTGAATTTAACGCGCTGTGCTATTAAATAATGCATGTTATTGAAAATTATATTTTAATATCAGGCAGCGCCGGCGGCGCGGCCTGATATTAATCTGATTATCAATATTATCGTCTTTAATGACACAACGCGTTGAATTTAGTAATACTGTATAAAGTTTTCAGACCGGTAAGCCTCATCATAGACTGCAGAGGTAATCCGGCCCTGAAGGCATGAAATATGAAAGTATTCCTGGCAACTTTAGTTGACAACAACTGGTATTTAGGAATTTCCTTTACAAGTTTTTCATGACCTTTAACAATCTGGATCTTAACCGGTCGGTTTATGCCGGCTACCCTGCCCGCAGCCTTAATTCGCTTATTCATATCCACAATGCTGATAGACGGGAAATTCCTGTGTCCGGTACTGTTTTCTCCATACCTTCCAAGAATTTCCTGTGCATGCTGATAAAAGCCCAAAGAAAGGCCACCATTACCCTGAAATTGTAACAAGTTAATGTCGTTCGGACTGTTGTGATTCATATTCAGGAACCTTACCTGCGTATGTTTTAAACCCGTAAAACACATGAAACAAAACACATCCCGTGCCTCATATAAATATTTTTCCTCAATCTCTGCCCGGTACAGAGACATGAGCTCATCCCACTCCAGGTATTGATCAGCCGGCTCTGCCTTATAGGAAGAATCCCATGGAAACCTGAACTCCCTGTAACAGGTGTTTTTGTTGTAACCCTTTTGTGTTGACCAGTTTAGGAACCATTTCAAAACATTGAGATTCTTCAGGATGGTAGCATTTGTGTGCCCTTTGTGATGAAAATAATCGATATATTTCCTGTAAAAGTCTTCATTTATCCTGTTAAAATCAATCACATATCCTGAGTTATCGGCAAAATCCCTGAGATGCCTGTAATTGGTCTTGATCTTACGGAAAGTATAAATGGACCAGTTCTCGTTTTTTTTCTCAATAAATTTCATGAAAGCATCGAAAAAATCCACACCTGAATGTGTTCTCTTTTTTTTAAGCTGTTCCCTGAAATAGCTATTTCCCGGTTTTATCCCAGCCTTTCTGGCTTCCCTGTACAGATCCATAATCTCTCCAGCCAGGGATCCCAGATAGGCATTGACCTGTTCACTAAAAGATACCTCCTTCCTGATCTTTTGTGACTCAAAATCCCAGTTCTCAAAATCAGTCTTCTCTCCGGTATTTAACTGTAATCTTCTTCCATCGTAGCTAAAGTACAATAATACAGGCACATTCCTTGTTTTAATCCTCCCATTTTGATCTCTTCTTTTTTCAAGATAAAATTTTACAGAAGCCATATTTCATACGTTATCACATACAAATTTATAAAAATACAGATCAAAATTTAGTTTAAAAGAACCAGAAGTTATGAAATGTTATGAACTTCAGCCATGTTTTTATTGGATTGTAAGTTGCTAAGTCTCCTTCCAGGAAAATGAAAATATCATGATTTTAATCCTATTTATCTTTTCATAAGTTGTTACATGATCTTATGTAAAATAAAGATTTTCAAATATATGGAGCAAATCATACAGAGGTTTGTTCCTGCCTGATTATTTTGTTCATAATCATAAAATATCCGGGATTGTTTAATTATATTGTAGAAGTCCATCAAAATAATTAGAATAGTCTTTTTTACTATAATTAAATATAGTGTCTATTATATAGAAAAACCTACCGGATAATGAACGTCTTAAAGATTTCCCGCAGATCAGCCTCAGGCTGACAAGTTCATCGCAGATAGTTATGCGGATTTGCGCAGATAGCTGCTTGCCGGCAATTTGATTTATAAATTTAAGGTCAGCTGCTGCGGTTTTATATCGCCGGATTCTTCTTCGGTATTTGAAAGGCCTATTCCAAGAAGTCTGATTTTATCTCTCAGCGGGAATTCATTCCCGAGCAGTTCAACAACAACGGATAGCAGAAGTTGATAATCATCAACAGGACGAGGCAGGGTCCTGCTTCTTGTTACCTGGATAAAATCCGCATATTTGATTTTCAGTGTGATTGTTTTTCCTTTAAATCCTGTTCTGTTTAATCCTTTCCATAACGGCACCGCAATTTTTTCTATTCTCTCTTTCAGGATCTGCAGATCATCCACATCGGTTTCGAATGTCTGTTCTTTGCTATATGATTTCCTGATGCTCTCTGTTTCCACTTCACGGTCATCCTGTGCTCTTGCTATTTTATAGAAAAAATCACCATTTTTACCAAATACCTTCACAAGATCTTCGAGCGGTCTCTCTTTCAGATCCTTCCCGGTATATATTCCCATTTTATGCATCCTCTCAGCTGTTGCCTTCCCTATTCCGTAGAATTTCTCTATTTCGAGAGCCTCGATAAATTTTTCAGCATCTTCCGGCTTAATAACCACAAGTCCGTCCGGTTTTTGGATATCTGATGCCACTTTTGCCAGGAACTTGTTGAATGATACCCCTGCTGATGCTGTGAGTGTGGTTTGTTCTTTTATCAGTGATTTTATCTCCCTGGCAATATATGTGGCTGATGGGATATTTTTTTTGTTCAGGGTAACATCCAGGAATGCTTCATCAAGCGAGAGCGGTTCAACCTTATCGGTATAGGTATAGAATATACCCATGATCTCTCTTGATACCTGTTTGTAAACATTAAACCTGGGTGGAACAATGATCAGATCCTGGCATTTTTTTTTCGCCGTAAGGGTAGCCATCGCCGAATGAACACCAAATTTCCTGGCTTCATAGCTGGCAGCAGCCACAACACCTCTTGCCCCGGCACCTCCAACAGCCAGGGGTTTTCCCCTGTACTCAGGAAAATCACGCTGCTCAATGGATGCATAAAAAGCATCCATATCAATGTGTATGATCTTTCTGATATCCATGTAATCTGTCATTATATGAGCCTAAATTACTAATTTCATGGAATGGAAGAATGGTTTATTGGTATAATGGTATATTGGTCTATTAGTGAGTTGTGAGAATGAGAATTGAGTGTGCTATGATGATATCAGGAAAATGATCAGATATATGGATTGATGGAAGGATGAAGGAGAATGGAATGATGAAATAATGGAAGATTGGAGGATTAAAGAATAGAAAATATGGCCCATTTAAAGAATGGAATAATGCGAAGTATCATTATTTGGTATCACCATCCCAGTTTTCCACCAATCTATAATTTTATCATTTCACTATTCCATTGTTCCATTATTCCATTCTTCCGGCATCCTATTTTACATTTTTTTTATCATTTAAAACAGAAAGGTTCCGTCTATGCATAAAAACATTCAATTCAGGATAACGAAAGACGGGGCTCATACACTGTATATACCCGAGATGGATGAATGCTACCATTCAATGCATGGTGCCATCAACGAATCTGTACATGTCTTCCTGCAGGCAGGGTTCAGTTATCACACCCTGACAAGCGTAAAAATTCTTGAGATCGGTTTCGGAACCGGATTGAATGCTATCCTGACGATGATCCGGGCGGAAGAAGAGAGACGGCCTGTTATTTATCATTCGATCGATATATACCCCCTTCCCATGGACATTATTGCCGGACTTAATTACCCGGAACTGTTATCAGGCATTTATAAGAAAATATTCATCCAGATGCATGAGGCCAGCTGGGACAAAGAACATGAAATAACCTACTTCTTCAGGTTGAAAAAAATCCTGGCCGATATACAGGACTATGAAATCCAGGACCATTATGACGTGGTTTATTTTGATGCTTTTGCCCCGGATAAACAGCCGGAACTATGGTTGGAGGGAATATTCACGAAAATTTTTCATGCCATGGCACCCGGTGGCATTCTGACAACATATTCTTCAAAAGGCGAGATACAGAGAAGGTTGACCAGGAGTGGTTTCATCGTGGATAAGATCCCCGGACCTCCAGGAAAACGTGAAATGTTGAGATGTATTAAAAAAAATTAGCCTCAGGGTACCGATATTTACTTAATTTCCGGATAAAGTATTAAAAAGATCTCTGTGAATCAGGAATCCAACCCTTAAATCATTATATTCGCCCGTTCATTAACAACACTTAAATAATAATAGATGAGAACCAGAATTTTATTAACACTGCTGGCAGCGGGTATCTTTCTTACCATATCATGTCAGAAGAATATCGGTACGGTCAGGCTTAAGACCCAGCTCGACACAATCAGTTATTGCATAGGCATAACTATTGGATCCAATCTTATGAACACTCCGATGGAGGAGATCAATTATGAAGCACTAACGAAGGGCATCCAGGATATTTTTACCAACCAGGAACTTATAATCAATCCATACGAGGCAAACATGCTGTTCACCGATTATCTTTATAAGTTACAAAACGTTCAATACATGGCAAACCTGGAGGAGGGTGAGGAATATCTTGAAAAAAACAAGGCCAGGAAGGATGTGGTTAGCCTTCCCAGTGGGCTTCAGTACAGGATCATCAGGGAAGGGACCGGTCCCAGGCCGGCACTCACGGATAACGTGAGTGTCCATTATCATGGCATGTTGATTGACGGTACCGTGTTCGATTCCTCGGTTGAACGTGGTGAACCGGTGACCTTCCCGGTGAATGGCGTGATCGATGGGTGGAAGGAAGCCCTGCAGCTGATGCCGGTCGGATCAAAGTGGGAAGTCTTTATTCCTAACGACCTGGCTTACGGTGCAAGGCCTCCACAGGGCACCAGCATTGAACCATATATGGTACTTATTTTTGAAATTGAATTATTATCCATTGAAGAAGCACAGAACTGATTATCATGAATTTTGAATTAACAGGAAAACTGATTGAGAAGTATGATACGGTGCAGATCAGTGACACCTTCAGGAAACGTGAATTTGTTGTTGAGCACACAGAGAATACCGGTGGAACAGAATACATTGACCAGATCAAATTTCAGCTTACCCAGGATCGTTGTTCGCTCATTGACACCATTAACATCCATGATGAGATAAGGGTATTTTTTAATATCCGCGGAAGGCGCTGGGTAAAGGATGACAGGGTAAGTTATTTCACCAACCTGGAGGCCTGGAAAATAGAAAAGACCGCCCTTTCCTCCGAAGAGCCTCCTCCTCCACCCCCTGTGATGGATGAGGATACTCCTCCGCTGGAGGAATTTGACGATCTCCCATTTTAATTCGTCCTGTTCCGCAACCGGATAAAATTCGCCCTGTTTTCCGGCCTGTCAGGCAATAAACAATTTACTTGTGAATGGGTTGAGTTGAGGTCCCATCTCCCTTATATTCTTCTTATTAGGGATAGTAAATTTGAGAGTTGATCCGTGAAATACATTCTCTTCAATCCACAGTTTTCCGCCCATCAGTTCGATGATCCCTTTCGAAAGAGTAAGGCTTAATCCAAAACCACTGTCAATCTTTTTAGCTTCTTCGAAGTTTTCAATACTGTTGAAGATCAGTTTTGATTTCTCCTTTAGAATCCCTTTTCCGCTGTCTGAAACAAAAAATGTGATCTGGTCATCATGTTCATCCACATGATATCCAAATTCTATGATCCCTTTTTCGGTAAACTTAAACGCGTTATTCAGAAGGTTTGTAAGTACCTGGTGTAACCTGAACTGGTCGGTACATATCTTATAATCATCCGATTTTATCTGAAGATTTAATAATAATGCAATATGGTTTTTGTCGTTCCTGTGCCGGTCAATATTGAAATATCGGTATATATCCTTCATGAGCTGATTTAAATAGCAGTCGTCATACCTGATCTGTAACTGGCCGGACTCAATCAGTGAGACATCTATCATGGCTTCTACCATGTTCAGCAATTTGGTGCTGCTTTTATTGATATGATCCATATATTCTTCCCGCTTATTGAACGACAGCTGCTGGTCGTTCAACAGACTTGAGAACCCGATGATGGCATTCATGGGTGTCCTGATCTCATGAGAGATATTGGACAGGAACCTGGTCTTCAGCTGCTCTGCCTTCACCGTACTGTCAGTGATCTGCTGCTCAAGCTGCTTGATCCTGGTCTCAAGTTTGGCAACATATTTCAGAAGATCATCATATGGAAGATTGTTCTTCATGGAAGAAGCCGATGTAGCCTGTTATTACTTTATTTTTTTTACAATACCTGATGCTTTGTCCCTGTAAGAGCTATTACTGTTCGCGATCTTTTCAAAATGTTTCCTGGCCTTATCGGACTCGTTGGTCATCAGGTAACAAAATCCCAGGTACCATTCTGCCTGCTCGATAAAGAGGTTGTCATTATGTGCAATGATTTTGCTGAATGATCTGTCAGCCTTGTTATACTCATCCACCTCCATGTAACTGATCCCTGAATACAGCGTTGTGGCCATATTGCCGGGGTCTGTCTCCAGCAGTTTCTCAAACAGTACGATAGCTTCCCGGTACTGGCCGGCCT
>LJUQ01000167.1 GCA_001304505.1 Bacteroides sp. SM23_62_1 | reverse complement strand
GTTACGATGACAAAGCATATTGTTATTACAACAACAATGAAAATAGTGAAGCCAGTACTTATGGCGCATTATACACCTGGGCAGCAGCCATGAATGGTGCTGCAAGCACCCACAATAACCCTAGTGGTGTGCAAGGAGTTTGCCCATCTGGCTGGCATTTACCAAGTGATAATGAATGGAAAAAACTGGAAATGTATTTGGGAATTTCACAGGCCGATGCCGATTATTCAGGACATAGAGGTACAAACGAAGGCAGCAAACTTGCCGGAAACTTAAGCCTTTGGTCTGATGGATTGTTAGAAAATGACGCTGCATTTGGCACATTTGGATTTAATGTTCTGCCCGGGGGCGGCCGACGCTACAATGGCAGTTTCGGCCATTTGGGAGACAACGCCAACTTTTGGAGTGCTACGGAGCACAGTAGCTCAGACGCGTGGGGCCGCCACCTGTACCACAATTACTCCTCAGTGCACCGGTACAACGACATCAAGGCTGACGGCTTCTCGGTGCGCTGTGTTAAAGATAATTGATAATTTGGCTATCTGACTATTTGCTGCGTAGCGGCGTTAAAAAGCAAATTAGTACAAAAAAAGATCCCAAAGAAATTGAAAATGAGATATTTTATGTTGTATTAAACTATATATAACATCATAATATTATATATAGTTTAATATCTTTCAGATTATACAATAAAGGTTGTCCGGTAAGGACAACTCTTAATACTTGAAGGTATAGTATTTACGGGTTCTTTATACAGCGGACAGAGCAAGCTAATGTTGCTAATGTCTTTATTTCAATAGAGGTCTTATCTATTGCCATTTTCCAATAAGGTATACTATAATTGGTTGCAGATAATTCCGGACCTGAAAGACCAAAACTATGAGTTTCAGACCAAAATGTAGTAGTTTGGTTTATAAAATTATACTCATTTAGTGACATATACCCTCCGGGTAATGCTGTAAAGCCAACTTCATTTGTAGCTCCAACATTTGGTGGTGCCCAAAGTGTGGATGTATCTTTCAATTTCCCACCAGCAATCTCATTCCCGCCAAGAAAAGCTATCAGAACACTCCATTCCTTGTTCTTTGGCACATGCCAACCAGTCGGGCATATACCTTGTATTTTATGTATAGACGCTGTGTCTGAAAGATTATAGTCCACCATTTCCTGCCATTCATATAATCCACCATAAATATCACAATTAGCTAAATCATCATTATAACAATATTTCTCTATTATTCCATTGTCAGATGCATCATAATATCGCAAGATTTGAGTTCCAATATTTAGATTTTCAGCCATCCAAGTTTGTGTTCCAATCTGCACAGTATTATAATATTGCCCGGACCAGTATATTCTGTTCAGATAAACATCGATCATAATATCTAATGTGCCCTGTGGATAAACTGAAGTTACTTTTATAGTTTCCATATAAGACTTTACCGGTAAACCTGTTCTGTTTACAGTTATAGTAATAGTATCCGTTTCGTCTGTTATTTCACCATAAGAAGGAGATACTGTAATCCATTTACGACTAGGTGTGATAATATAAAATAATTGATCTTTACCAATGTTTGAAATGGTAAATGAGATTTTAATTAAATCAAATCTAAAGTCTAATAGGGTATCAGAAATACTTGGTGCAGGAATTGGAATCAATGCGAAATCGATATTTTTAGTTTCAGCTGACTTTATTTTTACATTCTTTTTCCCTGAAGCATAAGTGTATTTTAATGCCTGTATTTCATATTCCCCCGGAACGAGGTTTTTGAATAGGTATGATCCATTTGCGTCTGTCCGGGTTGAATCATTTGTGCTTGTTATTGATACCGATGCTTCATGGATAGGTTCGCTGGTTTCAGCATCGGTTACCATACCTACAATGTCACCAGGGAGGATAATTTCTGGTGGTACACAACGGTAGAGTGAGATGATAATAAGATTGAGAATGAAAATTTTTATGACTTTTACCAATCTCATATCGTTAATTAAGAGTTGGGATATATGTAACTATCAGCAAGTTAAAAAAATCATTTTAACTGACAACAGATCTGACAGTTTTTTTACTTTCATTTCCCACCTTCACACTTTTGCACTTCTCCACCTTTATACTTTCACACCTTCCCTCCTACCGGGAAATGAAAACCGAAAACCAGGAACCATCTTCCACACCCAAACCCTTCACCCATTCCCACCGAAAACCGAGAACTGAAAACCGGGAACCATTCACCCTCCCCAGCCCTCCCTGTCCAGGTTCCTGTAATTCACCGCCTCAGAAATGTGATACGCCTTGATATAGTCACTCCCATCAAGATCGGCAATGGTTCTCGAGACCTTCAATATCCTGTCATATGCCCTGGCCGACAGCTCGAACTTTCCATGGCATTTTTCAGCAGGGCAAGTCCGGCTTCATCAGGACGACAGAACATATTCATAAGCTTTGATGACATCTGTGCATTGCAATGGATGCTCCTGTATCCTGAAAACCTTTGTTCCTGGATCTTCCTGGCCTTTGTAACCCTTTCCCTGATAACCTGGCTTTTTTCACCGTGTTCCATCCTGGATAAATTATCGAATGGTACCGGTACGACCTCAATATGGGTATCGATCCTGTCGAGTATTGGACCCGAAATCCTGGATAAATACCTCAGCACATTACCGGGCAATCATTCACATTCCCGCTCCTGGTGATTATAATATCCGCATGGACAGGGATTCATGCTCGCCACCAGCATGAAGCTGGCAGGGTACTCTATGGTGAAATTGGCCCGGGACATGGTTATCATGCACCCCTTCATCGGCTGGCGCAGCACCTCAAAGACATACCGTTTGAATTCGGATAGTTTGTCCATGAACAAAATCCCGTCTTGGGCCAGGGAGATCTTTCCGGGTTGGGGATAGGCTCCTCCCCCGACCATGGCGATGTCAGAGATCGTGTGATGGGAACCACGAAAAGGCCGTTTGGTTACGAGCGATGAATAGTATTCTATTTCCATTGCAACAGAAAGGATTTTCGTTGTTTCAAGTGCTTCTTCAAGGTAAAGTGGCGGTAATATCCCGGGTAACCGCTTTGCCAGCATAGTCTTCCCGGCACCGGGAGGACCAATCATGATAAACATGAGAACAATATTAAAGATCATCGTGTGGACTGTATTCATTATCTATGCAATTCACTTCATCCATAAACAGGCTCTGGAAAATGGTATAGCAGCATTCTTATTCGGGATACCAGCAGTTGTTATTGGAGCTGAAGTTATTTACGTTATTTTTATGAAAGATGAAAAGAATGAGTAACAGGAGTATTAATACTATATAGCCAATTATCTATTGCATCCATATTGCAACCAAAAAGAAAAAGACCTTTAGAAAATATCTAAAAGTCTTTATTTATAGGTCGGGGTGGTGGGATTATTCGTTGCTTCGCTCCTCATGATCCCTGTTTGGGAGTAAATCAAAACAAAAAATGACCAGCTAAAGCTGTTATTTTATTGTCTTTCAGTCGTTTTTGAAAGCAAGCTTTCAACACTCCTTCAGCCAATAAAAGACCCGGCATCTTTCGGTGCCGGGTCATTTTTTGTTTTGTCGGGGTGGTGGGATTCGAACTCACGACCCCCTGCTCCCAAAGCAGGTGCGCTAACCGGACTGCGCTACACCCCGGGAATGGTTCCAGGTTCCTGGTTATGTGTTAGTGAGGGTTTTGGGTGTGTTTTCTATGTATAGCTTCTATACATGCCCAGAAGCATTTTTGATGCCTGCTCATACTTCTGGTAAAACTCTTCATATTCCTCAGGAGTGATCTGGTTCAGATCAAATAACTGCTGCAGCAGGATCACAGACTCAAAAATACAACCACGGGAGATGATAACATAATTTTTCTTATCCTCGTTGTTTACCCTGCTTGTGCTTTCAGCCAGATGTAATACCGATTCCTGGCTGTTTTTCTTCCATTGATCACGGATTAAATCATCGATATCAGGATGATTGCCCAGAAAAACAAAAACTTTGTGGTTCAGTTCCCGAAGAACCTGGTAAATGTCTAGTTTTTCGAAATCAAACATAATGTAAAAATTTAGTGGCGGAGAGGGGGGGATTCGAACCCCCGGTACCTCTTTTTGAAGTACGGCGGTTTAGCAAACCGCTGGATTAAGCCTCTCTCCCACCTCTCCGGGTTGATATGTCTTATTTATTTATATTTTATGTCAAGAACCTATTTTATGCCCACCCCTTCGGGATTATTCGCTCCCAAAGGCCACCCCATGTCCTGCTCATGATCCCTCTCCGGGTTTAACCACACATGTAATTTTACCGGAGCTTCATCCATTTAATACTCTCCGGTGCAATTGCGGTGAAAGGGATTATTCGCTCCCGCAGATCCCCACACATCCAACCTAAATATTATCTGCCCGTAAATATTTACCGACTCACGATTCACGACTCACGACTCACGGCCCTAAAAAAGCAGCACAAAAGTATAAAAATGAACAGGAAGTACAAAAAAATAATTATCTCCATTATCAGAAATTATAAAAGAATGTCAGCCGTGCCGTCAGGGACGGATCAATTTTTTTTCCACCGGGTAAATCCTCATATGTTTCAACAAAGATATTCGGAGTAAGGTAGATTTTGTCGTTGGGATGCCATGTAAAACCGAGAAGTACAAGGTTCCTGTGATCTGATCCCGACTCTGTGGCAGGATCAAAATAATCGTACCGGCCAACAACACTGAATTGTTCTGCAATATATACGCTTCCGAAAACAGACAGTGCAAGCGTTGTCCTGCCGGAATAAGTCAACCCGATATCATCAAACAGGGCATTTTTCTGAATCGGCATGAATCCTTCTATTCCGAACGAATATTTATGTTCTTTCTTATAACCGGCGAACAAACCGGGAGTTATGGTATGGTTTGCCAGGGTGGATGATGAGGCAGGATCTCTTTCATCTGCAACCCTGGGAGCACCATGAAAATCTCCGTAAAATGTGATATGCCAGTTACCACCGGGATTGAACATGATATGACCGAACAGCCGTTTTTGTTTGTTGTTCTCTGGTTTGGGACCAAAACCATTTGCATACATGACATAATATTTTAAAGGCCCTCCCTCCAGTATATCTCCTGAAAATGATATACCGAAGTCCCTGGAAGGAGAAATATGACGCAGGTCACCAATAGTCTTTTCAAGGTACCTGTGTCCCCAGACATCCTCAGATACTGTATAGGTAGGGGGTGGTGAAATGCCCAATACCATAACATGGTTCCCGGAATAGCTCCATTTAAGGTAGGCATCCTTGATGAATACTATAATATTCTGTCCGGCAGTAATCTGTGACTCAAGCCGGAAACGGGTGGAAAATTTCTCAGAGATCCGGTAGGCCTGGCTTAAACTACACGAAATGAACAGGGAAATAGCTGACATCATTATAAGATAATTTTTTTTCATAATAGCCTGTTAATTAGGATTTTGTTATTCCTATTGTGTTAAACAATATAATTCCTGAATATGTTATCCTGAAATATCTGCAAGAATAATTAATTCAGGGAAAAGTACAGAATATTAAAGTTGTATTTTGACTAAATAGATTATCTTTATTATACTAAATCATCATATCATATTAAACCAGTAAAATCTCCACAAATATGAGATCATTATATGGAATTACGATATTTTTCCTGTTCATTTTCACAACATGTGCAGAACAGACTCAATGGGAAAAATTTGAAATGAAAACGATACAGGGTTACTATATTACGAGCTCAGAACTGGATGAAGTGGATCCCTTTGAGGGCCTGGGTAATTACGGGGGATTTAACCTGTTCGACAGGAATCCGGCCACAGCATGGGTAGAAGGTGTGGAAGGAGACGGTATCGGGGAAACTTTTACGATTAGTATTGGTAATGAGTTGAAGGATAACATATTTATCCTGAATGGTTACCAGAAATCCAATGACCTGTTCCTGCAGAATAACCGGATCAAAACTCTTCGTCTGACGCTGTATGTTGGATTTATGATTCCCGGTGATGTTACGGAGATCTATGCCTCTGTCTATGCCATTCCGTTTGGAAAACCGGCAGAGATAACGCTGGGAGATAAAGTCGGGATTCAATCAATCGCTTTTCCTTTTGATAAGAAAGGTGCAGAAGCATTAAAAGATAATCTGGCACCATTATTTCTCAAAGATTTTCAACAACGGATAGAAGAAATCCGGGAAGTTTCAGGTGCTGCTGAATTAATACCGGAAGTTCATTATCTCCTGAAATGTGAGATTATGGATATATATAAAGGCACCAAATATGATGACACCTGTATCTCCGATATCTGGCTCAGTTCGGAAGGAGAGGAAAAACTCACCGGAATAGAAGAGGGTGAAATCATCACAGATATTTATAAAGATGACAACGATGGAATGGTATATGTCAATACCAGCAAAAGGGAGAAGATCGTCCTGGCAGATGAAAAAGCCCTGGAAAAGGCAGAAGATCTCCCTGAAGGTCAACATCTCTACCTTGAAATCATGGATGTAAGCCCGGATAAAGAGTGGATTCAGATCGATTTTATGTACCGCTCCGAAGAAGAGGACAGGATCGAGGAAATAGGGCAGCTCTACAGTGTAAGATTCCTCTGCCCCGTCGATAGAGGCCTTTTGAATGATGCTTTCCATCTTTATGGATTCCAGCAAAAAGATGGGAAGATTTATATTGAAACAGAAGATGGATTGATAGATCTGGAGGAAGTTGCCGGAAAGCTGGAGAAGAGCAGGCATTAATAAATCGCCGGGTTAATCCCTGATTGCCAGTTCGTTGGACAATCAATGAAATATCGAAAAACGTAACTTCGAAAGCCTAAATAAAAACGAAAATTGAAAATCGAAATTCGAAACCTGCCTGATGGTAAGCAGGTGAAAATGAAAAACGAAATTCCGAAAAACAAAACCTGCCTGCTGGCTATTATTAACTTTTTACCCCGGTTAACAACCGGATTTGCTGGTGTACCCTGCATTACTTCAACTCATGGTTAACAACCGGCGGAACTTCACATTCAAAACCCAATACTCTCACCAACTGGCACCCTGCACCATGTTTTACACACCATTACCTTGTGAAGGCGGACATCTTGAACCCTATATCTTATATTTTCTACCCTTCCTTAGCCTTAGCCTCAGCCATAGCCTTCTTTTATTAGTCTGAAATCCTAACACCCACACCCTTATCCCAAACCCAAAACCGACAACAGACAATCCCGAATTTCTGCAATCAGCCTGAGGCTGATGCTTAGAAATTCGAGGATCCTCGAAATGGTTGCGGAATCATAGATTCCGACCATTTCGGGACTGAAAACCGAAAACCTATTTCGTTTTTTCGTACTTTTGATTAACTGGCCACAATATTTAACTTACCAGGATTTCAAAAACTTTATATGACCTTAGAAGAATTAATTAAATACCTTGATGAAAAACCCAGCGAACGGCTGGAGTTCAAAGAATGTAAAAACGGACTTGACTACAGTATATTTGATACGATCTGTGCTTTCCTGAACAGAAAAGGCGGAGTTATTGTTCTGGGTATCAATCATGATGGTGATATCAGGGGGATTAATCCTGCAATGGTTAAAAAGATCAAAAAAGAAATTGTCAATGCTTCGAATGATATGTCCATCCTGAATCCCCCATTCATCTTATACCCGGAGGAATTTGAGGTTCAGGATAAAAAAATAATTGCTGTCCGTGTACCCGTAAGTTCACAGGTTCATAAATATAATTCGGTTATTTATGACCGGTATAATGATGCTAACTTCAGGATATCGCAAAGTCAGCAGATTGATGAAGTATATTCAAGGAAAAGAAACTATTTCACAGAAAATGAAATTTTTCCCTATTTAACAAAAAAACACTTCAAACAGGAGCTGTTCAGGAAATGCCGCAACCTGATCCGCAGTCAGAATCCCGATCATTCCTGGCTGGCAATGGATGATGATGAACTGCTGACCACCGCAGGTTTTTTTGCCACTGATTATAAAACCGGAAAAGAAGGGTATACACTCGCAGCAGCTTTGCTATTCGGACAGGATGATGTAATACACCAGATACTACCACAGTACAGGATCGATGCAATGGTCCGTATCATAGATAAAGACCGGTATGACGACAGGAAAATCATCCAGACCAATCTTATTGAAGCATATGAACAACTGATGGAATTTGTCGAGAAACACCTGAATGATAAATTCTATATGGAAGGAGATGTACGGATCAGCCTCCGTGAGAAAATTTTCAGGGAAGTGATAGCCAATCTTATTGTGCACAGGGAATATACCAATGCCCAGGCTGCAACATTTATGATCTATGAAGACAGGATTGAGGTCAAAAATGCAAATAACCCGAGGGATTACAGAAAACTGGATGTGGGAAGTTTTGAACCTTTTCAGAAAAATCCCAATATAGCCCGGTTTTACCGTGTATTGGGACGTGCTGAAGAGATAGGATCAGGCGTCAGAAACATCACCAGGTACCTGAATATTTATGCCAATAAAGCAAAACCCTCATTCCATGAAGATTACATCTTTACAACTACGATTCCTCTCTATCATGAAAATATTAAGGTCATTCGTGAAGGTGTGAGTGAGGCAATAAATGAGGGAGTAAATGAGGGAATAAAGAAGGCGGTAAATGAGGCAGTAAATGAGGCAGTAAATGAGGCAGTAATTGAGCCTCTTTCAACTGATGTAAAAAAGAACCTTACAAGAATAGTTATGTATCTCGATGCAAATGAAGGAGTTAAGTCTGACAGCATCATGCATACAACAGGTGTATCCAGGGCAACTATTGTCAGATACACCCAGATATTGAAAGAGCTGGGGATTATTGAATTCAGGGGAGCACCTAAAACGGGAGGTTATTATCTGACAAAAAGGTTCAGGAAAAAATTGAAATAGTTTGCTTACCGAAAGAAGAGTCCTGCCATAAGACAAAGGGTGAAAGTCAAGATTCGAAAATCGAAACCTGCCTGACCGGCAGGGAGATAAAAATGAAAAAAGAAATTCTGAAAAACGAAACCTGGCTGGGGCTTGCACCCTGTTGGCTGCTTAATCAGTCTTTTGACGGCTATTAAAATACTCATACGATGACTTTAAAAACACTCATATGATGACCCTTAAGAACACTTATACGATGACTACAAATCTTCGTTTGAATGCTTATGCATTTAGGTATATTATTATCGTTTAAATTATCAAATATCTTAAGATTGTCAGTCATCGTATGAGTATCTCGGCGGGTCAAACATTATTCTATTACCATCCTCCCGCGCAGCAACTCCGGTCCTCTCAGCTCAAGAAAATAAAATCCCTCCTTCAACACCTCCCTCTTTAAAACATACTCAGAAGCAGTGATGTTCTCCACGATTCTGCATATCTTCCCTGAAAGATCAATGATATACAGGGTGTAAGGATGTCCCTCAGGATTGTCAAATATCAATATTGTGGATTCATTGAAAGGATTGGGTACGATTTTGAATTCATTCTCCCGGAAGCGGGATATTCCTTCAGGAGTTTCCTGGATCCGGTTATCTTCAATATTCGACATGGAGTGACTGTAAGGTCCGGAATCAGCTTTTTTGCTCGCTGCTCCAGTTGGATAACAGGGATCCGTCAGAATCCCGGCTACCCTGTAATAATATCGGTGTTCCATTGCTATGGGATCAGTATCGGTATAGTTATTAATACTTCCCACCGTTTTATATTCACTCAAACCGGTTGAATCAGTTCCTCTATAAATCATAAATGAAGAAAGATATGTTTTAATATCATCCACATCTTCAATCTCATAATCAGTCCATTCCAGATTAACTCCACCTTCTGAACTAACATACTGTAAAAATATTGGTTTATGATACCTGTTATTTTCAATATCTGATTCATTATTACAGCTATCAATGGATGTGATTTTGTATAAATAGGTCTGGCTCTCAGGATCTGCTACAGTATCGAGAAATATACTTAATTTATCGGCAGCAACAGTTCCGATCAGATCAAACTTCCCGATCGTTGACTCCCGGTAGAGATTATAGGCAATGGTCCCCACATCCGGTGTTTTTTCCCATACAAGAAGGTTCTTTCCTGTTGCCAGGGAAACTGTTACGATGCACAGTTGTTCATCCGGATAAGGAATGTTATATTTTACATACACAGTGTCTGAATTGATACAGCCATGCTCATCTGTAACATAAACGATGTACTCATTTTCCTCCGTGACCTGGATGACCTGGTTATCTGAGCTTTCGTACGACCAGAGGTATTTTGAAAATCCCGGTCCTGCATCAAGGGATATTTCAGTGTCCTGACATTTAATAATATCCTCGCCAAGATCAACATCAGGTATGCCATAAATGACAACAGATGAAAAACTCATTTCGGAAAGGCTGTCCCAATCATTTGTTGCATACCCATGATAAGTGCCGGGAATCAGTCCCATGGTTGGTATGACAATATCAGCAAACGGTGTGTTCACTTCAGCAGAAGCTCCCTGTCCCGCAGCAACAGCATCCTTAATATCCAAAATATCTGCCTGGGGAATACCTTCCAGAACAAAGTATATTGATCCGTTATCCAGATTACTCTGAACGGTAATTTCATCACCGGGACCGTTACAGGTCATTTCAGTAACTATTGATATAGTTGGAATTTCATAATCAAGGTTTGAAGTTGGTAATGATGCAAATGATACAGAAGTTGATTTTTCACGTACTATAATATGTTTCATACCTGAAGCATCCACTTCCGTTAATGGCGTTATCTGATCCCAGCTAACACCAAAATTTACTGAGCACTCGTAACCATCCGTAATATCTACAGGATCACCTGTTCCATCGAGCGATTTCATGAATATTGCCTCCGGATCATTCTTGCCAGATAAAGATACAATTGGGATCGGAGGCCTGTCAGGTACAATAAGGGATAATACCTGTCCTGAAAATGAACTGACCGTGGCCTTTTTTCTTAAATAAACATTTTTCCCGGGTGTCATAACAATCTTCAGATTCTGTCCTGATTTACTCTCCAGAAAATCACTCTGATAGGAATACTCATCCTCCATGCTTACGGACTGCACGGTAGTTTCATTCGAAAAATCAATGGTATAGTTGGGTGCCGGAGGACGATCAGGTACCACCAAGTGTTGAATTATACCTGAAAAACTGGATGATGTTGATGAATAACGTATATAAATATCATTACCCGGGGCAAGCAATATAACTTCATTTGTACCCTGAATAGCTGACGTCATATCCTGGTTATCTGCATATTCATGTTCCGGTAATAATACTGTCCCTGTAGTTTCGTCATAAAAATTAACCTCATAATTTGTTATCGCAGGCCTTTCAGGCACATCGAGACGATAAATCAAGCTTGAAAAACTGGTATCTGTTATCCTTACCCTAAAATACACATCACTGCCCGGGAATAATGAAACATAATTATTATCTCCTGTGACGGCTGAAGACATTTCCTCATTATCAGCGTATTCATGAAGGGTATCCAGCAGCTCTACTGTCCTTTCATTTGGATAATCGATGGTTAAAACAGGTGTCGGAGGTCGGGGAGGAATAATAAGGTGCTGGATGTAGCCTGAGAAACTTGTTGTTGTTGCTTTTTTTCTAAAATAGATATCTATTCCCGGTAACAAGTTTATATAATCATCGACACCAGAGATAGCTTCTTGCATATCAGCATAATTACTAAACTCATCAGCAGAACTTACAGCTTTGTCTGTTTGTTCATTCACGAAATCTATTTTATAATTCGTATACCATGGCCGTGAAGGAGCATACAATTCATTTATATCACTTGCAAAAGTGACATTGGTAGCTTTCTTTCTAAAATATATCCATTCCGAAGGATATATATTAATAATTTCGTTCTGACCCTCATGATACATAGTATCTCCGTAATAAAGATATTCCAGATCCACTCCTATCGGTTCGTTTGTAGTTTCATCTATAAAATTAATTGTAGGCAAATCCGGGGCAGGAGGCCGCTCTGGTATTTCCAGGGGGAAAATTTCACCGGCCAACGTTGTATCCGTAGCCCTTACCCTGAAGAAATAGTTGGCATAGTATGGAAAAATCTTCGCATTCTCGCCATTACCATCCTGGCAATTATAGTACTCCTCACTGAAATCATTATAGTTTAAACAATATTCAATAGATTCAGGAACTGGTTCATTTGTTTGTTCATTTTTGAAATCGATAGAAAAAGCAGGGGGCTCAGCCGGGGCCGGAATATCATCCAATAAAATAAAATGAGTGGGATTCTCAACCTGCCGAAGATAAACAGGTCCTTCATCAAACACAACAGAGGTATTTCCATTGACACACAACGTCCATGTACCATCTGTTCCATTCGTTGAATTGAGGCTGTATTCCATTTGATTTGTTGTCTGTTTGATCAGACCATCATCAATATCAGTTTGTGCACCCGTGAAAAATATTAATGTAGTTCCCAGGGCCTTATTGCTGTCATCATCATAAGGGAAATAATGCTCCTCTCCGGCAATTTCGCTGTACTCATTGATCACGATCGCATAAGTAACACCCGGTTGAAGGCCAGTTACGGTAACCAAAGTATCTGTTCCGTTAAATATGCAATAGCCGGTTGGATCGCTACCTATCTGGTCTCCCTGGCCAAAAACCGTATCGGCCTGATAGGTAGTATTATCGGGCGGAAGAACCAGTATAGGTTCATTTTCACTCATGAATACCGCACGTCCATCACCATTCCCATTGGACCATGATATTGTAAGCTGTTCATGCTGTAAATTTGTAATTTGAATGTTCCCCGCCTGAATCCTTTTCTTAAATACATAAGATTCTCCCACAGTAGTTCCATAATTTGCTGCAACAATCAGGTAATCCTGATCAGCTTGAATGCCTCTTCCAAAATATTTATTGGAAGCATGGTCACTTGCACGCAGCATCTCCATCTCTGCCCAGGTATCTGTTCCTCCATAATCCTTATAAAAAACAAATACAACTCCTTCCTGATTAACCCATTGAGATTGTCCAAAAATGAAATCTCCTGAGATGGAAAGTGCCTGGCCAAAAAGATGTCCGCTACCTCTTCCAACGGGTGTAATCTTCTTGACCTGACCCCATTGGTCAGCCCCCGGATAATCTTTCTTAAAGAAATATATGGCTCCAGCAGCTGAAAAATAGTTTTGCCCGTCAGCATCCAAATCCTGGCCATGTGCCCCAACAATAATCTTATCTGCTGAAATTGAAACACTTCCTCCAAAATAATCGTTTTTATTACGATCGCTGGCATCTATTTTTTTTATAAAACCCCAATTATTCGGGCTTCCCTGATCTTTATAATAGATATAAGCTGCCCCGGCACACCAGAGGGAATCTTCACCATTTTCATCAAAATCATCCATCTCCGCACCAGCAACAAAATAATCCCCGTCAAGAGATACAGAACCGCCAAATTGAGCTCCTTGTTTTCTATCGGGCATGACAATCTTCTTCAGCTCACCCCACTGATCCGGGCCATCCTGATCCTTCTGGAAAACATAAACTGCACCTGAATAAGTCAGGTAATCTCCGCCTCCAGTCTCATCATATTGATTATCTGGTGATCCTACTAAAATGGTATTACCTGAAATGGATACAGATTCACCAAAAAAATATTGAATATTACGATCACTCGGTACAATTTTTTTTATTTGTGCCCAGCTATCAGGATCACCGGTTAATTTTTTAAAAATATATGCCGCCCCGGCCAGATACACATTGTTTAACCCATTTTCATCATATTCATTCCTCATAGCTCCAACAACAATGTAATCTCCCGAAATATCAACAGCACTTCCAAAATAATCGCTCTCATGCCGGTCACCAGCTACGATCTTCATCACTTCGCCCCAATTATCTGTACCACCCTGATGTCTGTAAAAAATATAAGCCGCTCCGGCATATTTGATTGAATCACCACCGGAGGCATCTTTACTTTCCATGTATGATCCGATTACAGCATAATCGCCATCAATAGCAATGGCATTATCTTCGCCATAATAATCATTTCCCGCTGATGATGAAGAAAGCTTGTGTGAAATTTCATGCCAGCTTATCTCTTGAGATGATTGGGCCGAAAGTGTGAATGTAACTGAAAAACATACAATTAAACACTTGAGACTTCTAATTGTGTCCATTCGATTTCATTTAGTTATGAATCAAAATATTTTATTATATAAATTTATTAGATAATTATATTTTATCTAACTATTTGCTTATAGATCAATCAAATAAGATATAAATTTTTATTATAAAATACAACTTTTTGTCTTATTTACAAGCCAATCCCTGTACAATCCTATGGTAAAAATATATTCACGCTTATTTTCATATCTGAATGGGAGGTTATGATAACACAGCAAATTCAAGGAATAAGTTAGAATTAGCTAATTTTAAAAAAAAGAGAGCTGAAGGAGGGGAGAGGAATATATCTTTTATTCAATTCTTCTTGGGCCTTTTTCCATTTGTTGACAACCATGCCCATTCCCATACTCCCAACCACATGCACCAATATTCCAGTAGACCAATAACCCAATCTATTATCTTCCTTACCCTAAGCCTCTTTGCATACCGAAGTTTAAGAGGAGGCAGAACCCTCAGCTTTTTTCGGATTCTTAAACAGTATCGCAAATAAAATCAGCACCACAATGGCTATCGCCATCGGTATCAGCCATATCTGTGTCCAGGTATGGGTTGTCTGATCGCCTTCAGTAAAGGTAAATAAGCCCACCATCAGGCCGGAGAACCATGTCCCTATAAACATCCCGAGCCCGTATGTGGCGAAGGTGATCATCCCCTGTGCAGAAGCTTTCAGATGATTCGGTGCCTGCTTGTCGACAAAGATCTGCCCGGTTACAAAGAAGAAATCATAACAGACACCATGGAGGATGATCCCCGTATATAACATCCAGACAAGGGCCTCATTATTTCCATAGGCAAACAACAGGTACCGAAGGATCCAGGCTATCATGCCGACCATGATCATCCGTTTTATCCCGAGTCTGATGAAGAAGAAAGGCATTACAAGCATGAAGAAAATCTCCGACATTTGACCCATGGTCATCTTGCTGGCTGCATACTCCATACCGATTTCATTCAGGAATGGATTCGTCCAGCTGTAATAAAATGACAGAGGGATACATGTCAGGACGGATGCAATGATAATGATGGCAAATGCCCTTTCCTTGAAAAGCTTCAGGGCATCAAGTCCAATAATTTCAGCAAAGGTGGCTTTCGTATCTTTTTTGGGTGGAACATGAGGCAGGGTAAAACAATACAATCCCAGTAATGCTGATACAATGGCTGCAACATACAGCTGGACAACCGAACTTTCAACCTTCATAAATCCAATCGTCATCCCGGCTGCAATCCAGCCGATGGTACCAAGCACCCTCACCCCGGGAAACTGTTTGCCGGGATCTTTCATCTGGTGAAATGAGAGGGAATTGGAAAGTGCCATCGTAGGAGTA
>LJUQ01000166.1 GCA_001304505.1 Bacteroides sp. SM23_62_1 | reverse complement strand
CTTCTCTTAAATTTTTCATTCATTTTGTTGAGATTTTTTTGGGTTTAAAATTAATCGAACCATCTCTTAATTTTTATACCCTTTTAGTCCGGATTGTTTTGAAGACGCACAGATTTATCCCAACTGTTCGTTTCTGAATATGGATCTAATTTTTCAATAAACTTTTTCTCATCAGCTAAATCCTCATGGGATAATACATAACTTCCCAATATACGGTATAAGGATGCGAGGTCACCAGTGAAAACCAATTTATCTTCCGGTATTTCCTCACTAGGAATAGTTCCTGGTGCCAATATTTTCCCTTCATTCGGATCTGGCCAAAATAGATGATTCATTCTTTGTTTTCCCAGGTATGAATATGCCCTGCAGGTATCGCAGCAGAACTTTGCTGTTTTTCTTTTAGCGTAAAACTTAGCGTTGCAATAGGCGCAAATTTTTACGATGTAAAATCCATCAGGTTTTTTTCGTTTATTTCTCATAATTAATTATTTATATTTTCTATATTGTTACGAATTATTGTTATTTCATCATACAGATAACCGTTTAAATAATCGTTAACTTAAAAAGATCAACAAAGGAAGAATGAGTAAAGACGATCCTATTCTTCTTTTAATTGATAATATTCATATGCGAAATATATCGCAACACATACTGCAGCGATAAGGCCAATAGTTAGCAAAGTGTTCCTGGATTTGAGTTCAGAAATTTTCAATGCTGAAAAATCAACCTGATCTGCCGGATTAAAGCCTATGAAATCCATCACTTTTAAAATAAATTTTTATTCCTTCTGCATGGTCAATAAGAAATGCGTAGTTATATAAAACATATAATGTTTCTCCTGTGTTTTTTATCCTGACTGTTCCGCAGTAGTAACTGGGATCGAATCCCTGCTGATAGAGGGGAATGATGGGTATGTATTCATTCCCTAATGATTGTTCATAATACATATTCAAAACATCCCAGTTTTTATGCAGGTGCTTATCATCATTTTTAAAAACAAGAGCCTTTTTCCTGTTACGTTCGTTATGATATGCGTTTTTATATTTAATCGAATAAAATTTTTTGTCTGCTCTGCCATTATTAATCACCAGGTGGCTTTGGAGACACCTTTTCTGATTTTCAAATAGTTCTGCCATTTTCTATATATTTTTGAATATCCGCAATTTTATAATACCACCGCCCAGCCGCCTTCTTGCCTGGCAGCTCCCCTGACTTCCTTCTATTGAAAAACCAAGTCTTTCCGCGGCCGAGTAATTCCATGGCCCTGTCCTCGGGAATATAGTCCCCCAAGGCTTCAGAATTAGCTCCCTTCCCTATTTCTTCCTGCAATCTTTTAAGGTCTCTGACGGCCTGTATGAGCTCGTCCAGGGATTCTTTTGGGACCAGGTAAAATGTATGTTTATCATCAAAATTAATCATGCTGCTGTTAGATTATTATTTCTACCAACATGCAGGTAAAAAAAATTATACCATTGCATCGACCGTTGCTAGTCGAATATTCCGATTCATAAGTGAAACAATATCACTTATTATCTTTTGATCTATATCACTTCTTCCTGTAAGTTTTTTTATAATTTTTTCAGAGTGGCCTTCTGATAACCAATGAAAAAATGCCGGATATATAAATGGTTCTTTCCCGGATTCAGGAAATATATTTTTGTATTCCCTCAAGATTCTTATCTCCTCCCCCACTTGCTGAAACTCTTGCAATTCGTTTAGTTCCGGAATTAATAAACCAATTGCTTCATGCAATATCCCCGCATCCAGAATTTTATTATCAAAATGGAATACATCATAATATTTCGAATTAATTCTTCTTACAATCTTTTTTATTTCGGATCTAATCATTTCATTCCAATATGATTGAACTCTGGTCCTATAGTTTGTATATTTCTTACCAAGACCACGAAGATTAAAATGCTGCTTTTTTTCATTTAGCTCATAATGGATCAGGTTTGTAATGAAATTTTTTTCTTTTATCATATAGTTTTCATCTTCTTTAACCACAAGACCAATTTCTGTGTAATGGCTTTTGATAACACTTGGAAATAAATAATTCTGTCGTTCATAGATAACCTGACAATAGACGGGGTACATTTTAATATCACTATTCTGCGGATCAACAACTGGTTTTAGAAACCGGTTCAATTTATGCTTAAATGTGAATTCTTTATGCATGTTTTTAAATACGCTGTTAGAATTATGGCTCTAACAGCAAATATAAACTAATTTTGGCAAATACAAAAAAATTATCCGTAACAATTGAAATTTTTTATGATCTATTATTTGTTTTTTATAAAATTTCTGATAAAACTTTTGTAACTTGATACTTCTATTTCACTGAGGCTTAAAACAATCATAATTTTTTCACATCATAAAATACTCCCATGGAATTAAATAAATACCCTCATATCATGAAAAAAACAGTTGTGATAATTAGCTGTATAATTGTTATCACCATATTATATGCACAGGAAATTTAATCAATCATGATATCAGGGATGGTCAGGTATATAAGATAGTAAAGATAAATAAGCAGTAGTGAATATAAGAGAATCTAAACACTGGAAATCCTGTAAAAGATACAAGGAATTTACGGGTAATAGTGCGATAGAGAAATATTATCATACCAGTCATATAAACAACTTTATTATATTATATAGAGAGGACTTCATCAATGAAATGAAATGATGGAGTATTATCCATCTGATAACTCCGATCATGGTGCATCAATAAAATAAATGTTTATTTAACATGAAAAATACTATTTTATCACTCTATATTCTTTTAATTATTGCATTTAACAGTTATCAATCCGATTGTCAGATTCATTTATGGGGTATGACAGCACAGGGTGGGGATTTTGATGGAGGTGTAATATTTGAATATGATCCAATTAATGATATTTATAAAAAAATATATGATTTTGATGGAAATGCATTGGGGGATTCACCAAATGGAAGTCTGTTACAAGCATTCAATGGAAAACTTTATGGAATGACCCAGCAGGGAGGATTATTTAACCATGGAGTTTTATTTGAGTTTAATCCTTCTGATAGCACATATAATAAAATATTAGATTTTAAAAAGGACAGTACAGGAAGATATCCGACAGGGACCCTTTTTCAACACACAAATGGAAAGATTTATGGTACAACACCTGAAGGTTATAATACAGGTGGTAATATATTTGAACTCGATCCTGTATCAAATTTATATAACAAAAAAATTGATTTTGATATATCTAATGGTGCCGAACCAACAGGAGATTATTTTATTTCGCCTCATAACGGAGAGCTTTATGGCTTAACTAAATCCGGCGGATCCAGTGGATGTAATGGAGTTCTTTATAAATACGATCCCCTAAAAAACATTTTAATTAAACTATTAGATTTTGATATGAATTCAGACATGGGGTACTCTCCTTACGGTGGATTACTTTTTCATAGCAATGGTAAATTTTATGGAACAACAAGCTCGGGTGGATCATACAACAGCGGTGTTATTTTCGAATTTAATATTGAAGATAGTTCATATACCAGAGTATTTGATTTTAATGTTGATTCAGGTGCAAATCCTACCTGCGGGCTGATTGAAGCTTCAAATAATAAAATATATGGTACAACACAAAATGGTGGTCATAATGGAAATGGCGTAATATTTGAATATGATCCAGCATCAGGAATATTTACAAAAAAACATGATTTCAAAAATGCATTTTGGCCAAACGGAAAACCTATGCAGGCTTCAAATGGTTTAATTTATGGGATGACAGCATTAGGTGGGACATATGCAGGTGGAATAATATATGAATTTAATCCTGCTGATGGTACATTTAATATTAAACACAATTTTCAGCAATCCACCGGTTTTATCCCTGGATATACATATCTGATTGAATATGAAAAGAAAATTGACTCATTAATTGATATCAGGGATGGCCAGGTATATAAGGTTGTAAAAATAGGCCAGCAATGGTGGATGCAGGAAAATCTGAATATTGGAAACCGTATTAATGGAAGTGTTAATGCTACTGATAACGAAATAATAGAGAAATATTGTTATGATGATCTTGAAAGCAACTGTGATGTTTATGGTGGATTATACCAATGGAACGAAACAATGCAATATTATCCGTCAGATGTTGGTAATCCGGGTATTACACAGGGTATTTGTCCATATGAATGGCACATACCAACCGATAATGAATGGACTGAATTAACAGAACTTCTAGGAGGAGAATCTGTTGCAGGTGGAAAGTTAAAGGAAACCGGAACCGACTATTGGCAAAGTCCAAATTCAGGAGCAACCAACGAAAGCGGATTTAAAGCACTCCCCGGGGGAATACATGGTGTTAATCCTTTTGGGTATTTCCATTCTCTTGGCAAGAGAGCTGCTTTCTGGACATCCACACATGTGTTTTGCCGGTTGTTAGATTATGATTGGACTGGAGTGGGGCGACTGAATGCATATGAGGACAGCGTTTTTTCTGTTCGCTGTGTTACAGATTATTCAAAATTTCAGTATTTAAATGTTCTGGATACCAGTTTGAAAACAACTTCAGCTCTGACTTTTTATGGTGATAATATTCTGAAAGAATTGATAATATTCAATTCAAGTGCAGGAAAAACAATTAATCTCTCCTCAATACATGTAAATAACTCAGCGTATTCATTATCTAAATCCTTAGCTATTTTATCTCCCGGTGATAGTGTACATTTAAATGTGATTTTTAATCCACCTCTGAAAGGGATTTATTATTCAGATACACTGCATATCGAAAGCAATGATTTGTATAATCCCACAGTAATTATTCCATTGAGGGGGTATGTACCAGAAACTGATTCAATCATTGATATTCGCGATGGTCAGGTTTATAAGGTCGTTAAGATTAATCAGCAATGGTGGATGCAGGAAAACCTTAACATAGGTAATCGGATTATTGGCTTCCAGGGTGCTGCTAATAATGGAATTATAGAAAAATGTTGTTATGATAACCTTGAATCCAACTGTGATATTTTTGGAGGTCTATACCAATGGAGTGAGATGATGGACTATGATTCTTCAGATGGAGAAAATCCAGGATTAACAAGGAGTATTTGCCCCGTGGGGTGGCATTTACCAACAGACAGTGAATGGATTGAAATGACAGATTTCTTTGGAGGAGAATCTGTTGCAGGAGAAAAGTTAAAAGAAACTGGTACAATACATTGGTCTGGTCCAAACACGGGTGCTACAAACGAGAGCGGTTTTACCGCATTACCAGGTGGTTTCCGCACTTATGGAAATTTCACCATGTTAAGTTACGGTACATACTTTTGGTCCTCTACTGAGTACTCTGATTACTACGCATGGTGCCGTTCCCTGAGTTGCGATAGTTCAAGTGTATACCGGAGCTATCGCAATGAGGATTATGGGTTGTCAGTTCGTTGTCTCAGAGATACTGATCAATTCAGTTATCTGACTATTTCAGATGAAAATCTCCATTCGGTTTCAGCTCTAAATATTTATGGTGATAATATCCGTAATAAGTTGATATTAATAAACTCAAGTGCCGGAAAAACAATTAATATCTCTTCAATTTATACTGAAAATGCTGTTTATAACCTGAATAAATCTTCTTCAGACTTATCACCTGGCGACAGTATACATTTGATTATTACTTTTAATCCGGATATTAAAAATATCTATACGGATACTTTATTTGTTAAAAGCAATGATCCATTCGATTCCCTGATAAAGGTTTCATTGAATGGTACTTTCCCTCCTGAAATATCATTTACTGACAGTACTAACATATCATGTTACGGATATTCTGATGGTTCTGCAACAGTCACACCTTCCCTGGGAACTCCCCCTTACCATTACCAGTGGAATGATCCGGGAAACACCAATGATTCAACTGTGGCAGGCTTGGATGCAAATGTTTATTACCGGGTAACAGTAACTGATCGCCTTGGATGGACAGTAACGGACAGCCTCATTCTGTCTGAACCGGAACAATTAACTATGGAATTTAATTATCCGGATACACTTTGTCTTAACAGTAATATTGGATACATAAATATTGATCCGGTTGGTGGAACACTTCCATACTCATATTCCTGGTCTGATGGTCAGACAATCCGGAATATATCAAATATTCCCGCAGGTGATTATTCAGTAGTTGTTACTGATAGTAACGGTTGTCATATCTCTCATTTTTTTACTATTGAAGCATTAACTCCGTATGAAGATGAAGAAATATGCCTGGTAACCGTTCATCCGGATTCTGCGAAAAATCTTATCATCTGGGAAAGAACTCCTGGCCAGGGAATTGCTTCATACATTATTTACAGAGAAACCAGCACTACAAACATCTATGATTCCATAGGAATTGTAAGTTTTGAAAATCCCGGATTTTTCATCGATGGAAATTCTGATCCTGGCAAGCAATCCAATAAATACAGAATCGCAATCATAGATACCTGTGGTAATGAATCAAGTCCAAGTAGTTTTCATTCCACAATGCATTTAACATTAAATGTCGGCTTAAATGGAGGAACTAACCTTATCTGGAGCAAATATGAAGGATTCGATGTACAGACCTATAATATCTGGAGAGGTTCTGACATTAATGAAATGTTCTTAATTGGATCTGTTTCAGGAACCAATTTTACATATACCGATCAGTATCCCCTGGCAGGCACAAACGTTTATCAGGTTGAGGTTGTTAGTCCCTATTCCTGTGATCCTGAAAATTTAAAAACAACCTATAGTTCGTCCTTTTCAAATTATGCTTTCAGATATCCTTCAGGAATAAATGATTTAACCCAACATGGATTCATAATCATGCCCAATCCTTTCACTGAAACCACAACTTTAATATTTAATAATCCTGAAGAATCTCAATACACCCTCTATATAGCTGATATTACAGGAAAGATCTGTCGTATAATACACAATATAACCACATCTGAGTATATTTTGGAGAAAGGAAAACTGAAGGAAGGTCTTTACTTTATTGAACTCCGGGGAAAAGAGATTTACATAGGTAAGATAATCATCGAGTGATCTTTATTTCAAATTGATTTTATCCTGATCTAACAATTTTTTGTTTCAAAAAAGTGTCCACTTAACATAATAAGTGTTATAGGACAAATTTTAGTGGCAAGCTTTTAAAACCAGAAAAATCTCCACGTAAAGAATTTGTAATGTTATTATAGAATTTTGTACTTATCTTTCCCTGAAACGAAAATTTAAATAATAGCAAGACCTTCTGGAGATATCAAATAAATGATTAATTAGCCTTCAATTTATCAGCATAGCATTGCACTGATAAATTGATTAATTTATATATGAAATCACACCTTATCTTTTTTTTTTACCCTAAAAAGTTTAGATTTGACTGATTTCACACAAGAAAGGAAAAACTATTTTCATGTCGTTACTCGATATAAAACTTAACAAGTAATGAAATCCCAAGCTTTACAAAAAACTTATATTAAAAACACCGCAACACTAGTAAAAGCGGGTAATAATAAAAGATCACCATTTGAAAATTGTATCGAAAATATACTCAAACCTGTTTATAGTACCATTAGCAATAACATTTTGACTTTGTTTATAAAACCACTCAAATATAAAAATACGT
Source organism: Bacteroides sp. SM23_62_1 (assembly GCA_001304505.1). Taxonomy (GTDB): domain Bacteria; phylum Bacteroidota; class Bacteroidia; order Bacteroidales; family SM23-62; genus LJUQ01. The sequence goes on along the minus strand of LJUQ01000166.1, from coordinate 2,646 downwards.
AAATATTGGTGCTATCCACTTAAATAAAATATCCCCTTAATATAAATAAAGATGTCAACAGAGAATAAATCAGGTAATAACACCCCCGCTATATCACTACCTAAAGGTGGGGGAGCGATAAAAGGAATTGGTGAAACCTTCCAGCCAAATCCATTTACCGGTACTGCTTCTATGTCGATCCCTATCTATACCTCACCAGGACGTTCCGGTTTTGGGCCTGAACTCTCTCTCTCATATGGCTCAGGAGCCGGCAACGGTATCTTTGGCCTAGGGTGGTCTTTATCCATCCCATCTATCACAAGAAAGACCGAAAAGGGTTTGCCTCAATACCTGGATCACGATGAATCTGATACCTTTATCCTTTCCGGGGCAGAGGATCTTGTTCCTGCTTTAAAAAAACACGGTGGAAGCTGGGTGCCCGATGAGCTGGATGACACATCCGGAACATACCGGATCAAACGCTATCGCCCGCGTACGGAAGGATTGTTTGCCCGCATAGAAAAATGGATAAAAAAAACAGATGGTGAGGTTCACTGGCGGGCAACCACCAAAGAGAATACTACCTCGGTTTATGGCTTTACGCAAGATGCACGTATTGCAGACGAAACCGGAAAAAAGGTTTTTACCTGGTTATTGGAACAGACTTTTAATAACAAAGGAAACCTGATTTTTAATGAATATAAAAATGAGGATAGAAAATATCGCAATGATAATGAAGTAATTGAACGAGACGTCTCATATTTTCTTTATGAAAAAAACCGAAAAGGTGCTACTAATACCTATATCAAAGCCATCTATTATGGAAATGTGAAACCTGTTCCCCAAAATTATTATCAGTCACTCAATTATGATAAAGATAATGATGGTTTTTATTTTAAGCTGGTTTTCGATTACGGTGAACATAAAAAAAACTACCAGGATAATGATGAAATACCCGGTCTAATCCCTGAAAGGCCCTGGCTTTTGCGTGAGGATTCCTTTTCAAGTTACCGCTCCGGCTTTGAGGTTCGCACTCGCCGTTTATGCCATCACGTATTAATGTTCCATCATTTTCCTGCCGAGGGATTAAACAATGCACTTGTCCACTCTACAGACTTTACCTATGAGCAAACACCGGAACTTACCAGATTGTTATCCGTAACACAAACAGGATATACCGATAACAAAAAGAAATCCTTACCGCCTTTGGAGTTTGAATACTCAAGAGCGCCGATTGATTTTGAAAATGGCTATATAAATGAACCGGTTCATGAAGTGAATCCTGACAGTCTTGAGAATGTACCCCAGGGTTTAAGCGGCCCTTACCAGTTCATTGATCTTAATGGGGAGGGCATTGCAGGTATCCTGACCGAACAAGCTGAAGCCTGGCATTATAAAGAACCGCTGGGCAGAATTAAGAGAGAGGAGGAAAATAATCCACTCAGTTTTTCACCGATGAGTACATTGTCGCTCCTGCCAAGCCGTTCATCTTTGCAGACCCAGCGTATTATGGATCTTGATGGTAATGGATATAAAGAGGTTGTCCAGTTCAGAGAACCGGTTGCAGGATATATTGAAAGAGAAGATGAAGAAACCTGGTCCGAATTTCAATCTTTTTATTCACTGCCGAATATCAACTGGCAAGACCCTAATTTGCAGTTTATCGATCTGAATGGAGACGGTCATGCGGATATCCTTATTGCAAAGGATGATCGTTTTATCTGGTACCCATCTCTGAAAAAAGAGGGATTCGGTGAAGCACGTTATTTGTCAAAACCAAAAGATGATGAAAAGGTTGCTGCACTGGTATTCAATGACGGTACCCAGAGTTTACATCTGGCTGATATATCAGGTGACGGTCTTTCAGATATAGTACGGATCAGAAACGGAAGTATAGACTACTGGCCTAATATGGGTTATGGCCATTTTGGTTCCAAAATAAGTATGGGAAGGGCACCGCATTTTGCAAATGAAACAGAATTCAGGCAAGATCGTATTCACCTCTTTGACACAGATGGATCAGGTACAGCGGATATTATCTACTTCGGATCAGACGGGACAAAACTCTATCTGAATCAGGCGGGAAACAGTTTCAGAGACGCGATCAAGATAAAAAGAATGCCTGTAGTTGATAACCAGACCAGTGTTCAGGTAACCGATCTTCATGGTAATGGAACCGGATGTCTGACATGGTCATCTCCACAATCATACAGGATACCTTATATCGATCTTATGGGTGGCAGGAAGCCGCATCTTTTAGAAAATGTCAAAAACAATCTGGGTGCAGAAACCCGTGTAACCTATGCCTCATCCACCAAATTCTATCTGAAAGACAAGGATAAAGGAAAGCCATGGATCACAAAGCTCCCTTTTCCTGTCTATGTAGTGGAGAAAATGGAAATCTATGACTGGATCAGTAAAAACAGGTTTGTAACCCGATACGCTTATCATCATGGATACTTTGACGGGGTTGAACGTGAATTCCGCGGCTTCGGCATGGTTGAACAATGGGATACAGAAGAATATGCATCATTTGCAGCTGACGGAGCATTTCCCCCAGGAGTAAATACTAACCTAGTTTCACACGTACCTCCGGTTAAAACGAAAACATGGTTTCATACCGGAGCATATATTAATGGCAAAAAGATTTCCCGGTATTTTGAGGAT
>LJUQ01000165.1 GCA_001304505.1 Bacteroides sp. SM23_62_1 | reverse complement strand
TTATTTGACGAATGTCATTTTTTTAGCTTTTATAAATTTGCCTGCTCTTACCTGATAGATATATACTCCGGAAGCTACCTGGAGACCGAAGTTATTTGTTCCATCCCATTGGACAGTGTGTGAGCCTGATTCTAAGTCTTTATCTATAAGTGTTTTTATCTCCTGACCGAGTATGTTATAAATTTTTAGTATAACTCTCTCCTTCTTTGGTAGATCAAATTTTACATTGGTAATTGGATTAAATGGGTTCGGATAATTCTGGTAAAGAGTATACTGGCGCGGCAGTTTCAGCGTTATCGAAATGGTCTGGTATGACCTTCTTTCACCGGTGATATCTACCGACTGGAGTATATAATAATAAGTACTGCCGGTTTCAACATCTCCGTCGGTAAAACTATATATTCCATTATCATTACCTTCAATAACGGCATCATTTACTTTGATAAACTCCCCGTCTTCTGTTTGACTTTTGAGGATATGAAATCCTAAATTATTTTTCTCTGAAGCGGTTTCCCATTTCAGAACGACTTTTCCATCTGTCTCCAATGCTTCAAAACTAACAAGTTCAACAGCAGTAATTATTTCAGTATCAAAGTAAGCGGTCTGCATCCATTCACCATAGAAGTACCCGTCAAATGCTCTTGTTCTCCAGTAGTACCTGGTCTTATCAGCAAGGGCGGTCGTCAAGGTTAGTGAGGTCTTTTCTGCTCCTTCCTCGATTCCCGTTTCAAACACAACTACATCTGTACTGAATGTTGAATCTGTGGAAACCATAAATGTATATGTAAGTTTATCCCTTAAACTTTCAGCATTATAAATAGAGAGCACAGGCGTGGATGTATCAACGACTACCCCATCAGCAGGGCTAAATATAATCGGAGCTGTCGGAACAGCAGTAACCTTAGAGAGGGCAAGTTTTTCATCGGAGAATTCGCTCTCATTTGGAGGACTCTGATTGTCGATTGCGGTTATCCTGTAATAATAGGTTGAATCGTTTTTAAGCCCTTCATCCACATAGAAGGTATCAGTGACCTGACTGAAAATCTCCACAAATTCGTCATCCACAAGTCTGTAAATATTATACCCGGCAAGGTCGCTCTCGGGATTGCTGTCCCATGTGAGCATAACCTCGTTGTTTCCGGGAATTACCGTAAGGTTTTCAGGTTTCGACGGTGGAGTAAGGTCAGGCAGAGCAAACGTTTCAAAGAACATAAATGTCGGGAAAAGCCATTCATTACCACTTTTATCAATACTGCCCGGCTGGAAAGTATATTCTATTCCGGGTTCAAGCTCTGTTATAGTTACAATATGTTCAATTACATCTTTTGGACTGCCAACATTATTTTCAAGGAGTTGCTCAACATGGTATCCGGCTTTCCTGAGGGCTAATCTCTTCTCCAATGCTTCAGTTGAATCATAATGTACAAAACTATCCGACAATTCATCGGTGAACCATTCGATTGTTACCGATTTGTCACTAATAGAAATAATTCTGACTGAATCCACAAGCGAAGGTGGAATAAGGTCTGGCTCTTTTGAAGTTCTGAAGGTGCCGGCAGCACTGAAGGTCGGACCGTTTTCTGAGATATCTGTTGAAGCAACCCTTATATAATATGACGTATCTTTGAGAAGATTCGTCAAGGTTATTTTATGTTCGGTCACATCTGTCGGAAGACTTTTTGAACCAGTGGGTCCAAAGAGAGTATCCAGTTTGCCAAAAGTGGAATCGAATCCGAATTCGACATAAGAATCGCCCGGTTCATCTGTAATCCATATTACTGTGGCTTCCTTGTCAGTAATGGAGACGACACCTGGTCCAGCGATTATTACAGGAGGAATAATATCTGTCTCGGCAAGTGTGGTTACCGCTGCATTTTTACTTAATGTCGGACCATTGTTGCTCAAATCGGTTGAAGCCACACTGTAATTGTAAGTAACAGCAGAATCAAGATTTGTCAGTGTAACCTCATGTTCTTTTACATTATATGCAGTTCCCTTTGCCAGTCCATAATCTTCTGTTAATCCATAATAGATAAAGGAATTTGAATTCTCGTTGGTAACCCATTCTATCGTTGCTGAAGAACTTGTGACATTTGTCACAACAGGACCCGAGATTATAGCAGGTTCCTGGGTATCTGCAAACTTTCTCGTCCTGAAGCTGCCTGTTCCACCAGGGGGCTGGTTAACCTTCAAAGTCCTTGACATTTTAAAGAGGGTGCTGTCTCCATAGAAATCCTCCGGATATATCGCTGCAGTATTGAGACTAAAATCTGTGGAGGATATAATAAACCAGTAATCAGTATCGGGCTGCAAATCCACAACGATAACATTATGTGCTATGAGCATATCCGGGCTTCCTTGTTTTGAGAATGGCCCTGAAGAACCTGCTAACTTATAAAATACATAACTGTCGGCTTTCTCGTCAGTCATCCAATAGAATGCTGCTGACTTATCCTTGAAATCGGCTACCGGTCCTTCGATAATCACAGGCGGTGTTTCGTCTTCTGCGGGGAGGGTTCTGAAACTTTTTATTAACTTCGATTTTACCTCGTTCCCTGCTTTATCATACGAATAAACGGTGTATTCATACTCAGTATTTGGTTCAAGTTGTGTCAGGTCAAGCTTCTGCTCAAACTCGTATATAGAGGTCCGTCTCTCCTCTGTCATACCACTCCCTGCCTTACCATATTTTAATAAACCAATAGCCGGTTCATCTGTTTTCCACAATATAGTTGCCGTGTTAGTGGTTATTATCGAGGCATCGGGTCCAGAGATTATATTCGGAGGAGTTGTATCTACTTCTTCTAACGTCTGGAAAGGTGAATCGCTCCCCTCCATTTTCACAGTATTCTGATTGGGACTGACATCGGTGGATATTATCTGATATTGATAATAGGTGCCGGCAGAAAGATTTGTCAATGTTACCCTGTGCTTCTTGGTAACATCAACCGACCCTGCCGTCTTTACATTTTGCGGTTCTCCCACTTGCCAGTATTCCACAAAACTGTCAGAGTCTTCATCCGTACCCCATTCAATAACCGCAGTATTTTTTGTTTTATCACTGACGTAAGGATATTCAATCACATTCGGAGGCAGAATGTCCGGCATATCCGGAGTCCTGAAAGTTTTGTCAGTTCCCGTTAATCTGTTTCCGTCCGGATCAACAGAGGTCACAAAATAGTGATAAACTGTCCCCGGCTGGAGACCATCTATAAAAACTGAATGTGTCGTTACAAATGTTCCGTCATAAACAAACTCCCCATAATTTGTATCCAGACCATAATCCACCCTGCTGTCCGATTCTTCATTCGTAGTCCACTCAATTGTTATACTCGAAACTGCGGTCTGTTCTTCTGAAGATTCCGCAGTTTTTGCAAGACCTTCAAATTCTGTATTTGGATTCTTATCGTAGGGAGTTCCTCCCGGAACAAATCTCGGCGGGATAATATCCTTTACCGCGGCTGTTCTAAACGGTGAATCCAATCCAGGCATCTCTGAAGTATTCTTGTTCGGGCTGTTGTCTGTCGAGAACACTTTATAGTAATAAAGAGTATCGGGAAGAAGCCCGGTTAATTTTACATTATGTCTGACATCGAAATCTGCACTCCCCTGCATCTCTACCATTGTTGCGTCTTTCAGCCAGAACTCCACAAAACTTGTTGAAGCCTCATTTGCAGTCTCCCATACAATTGTCGCCGTGGATTCCGTAACTTTTTTAACTATCGGCGGTGAAGTTATTCCCGGTGGTGTAGTATCCTCTTCTTTGGTGGTGGTAAAAGTCCTGTCCATTCCTACGAATAGATTTCCACTTTCATCTTCTGAACTTACACGATAATGATAAAGCGTCCCGGCATCCAGACCTGAAATCGTGACTTTATGTCCTTTACCCGGCTCGCCAATCTCCTTAAAGGCATATGTTAAATCTTTTCCATAATCTACCCTGCTCGAAGAGAATTCATCCGTTACCCATTTGACAATAGCACCTGTCTGGGTAATTCCCTCAACCTTCGGAGTACCACCAGGAGAAAGTTTTGGCGGTGTCGTATCAGGTGCTTTTTCGGTTCTAAATGGCGAATCCGGACCAACCATTCTTGCCTCATTTCCGCTTTCGTCTTTCGTGTAAACAATATATTTATACTTTGTATCAGGAGTAAGACCCAAAATCGTAACAATATGAGGCGTATTGGGTTCTATCATCTTTTTGTCAAATACTTCTTTATATTCAGTTCCATCTCCTGATTCTTCATATAAAACCCTGGTATCAGAGAATTCATCAGTCTCAAAATATATAGTTGCCTGAACATCACTCTTATCTCTTACGGTCGGTTTAACCGTAAACTTAGGAGGTATCTTATCCGGTGCTTTCCTGGTTTTAAATTTAAAGTCATTACTTGGAACGCTTTTATTTCCACTTCTATCTTCGGACATCACCCTGAAGTGATATTCTGTTTCACTTCCGAGGTTTGTTAAATCTACAACGTGGTTTTCCTTCAAATGGTCAGGAGGAAAATCTGCCTCTATTGTGATACCATATGCAGTTGTCAGTCCATATTCCACCGTGCTCGTCGCAGGTTCATCTGTAGACCAGAGTATCTTGGCACTGTTATCCGTAATGGAAACAGCCCTCACAGATTTAATGACAGGAGGAACAATATCAGGCACAGCCTCTGTCTTAAAGGTCAGCAGTTTGCCAAACTCATCAACCGAAACCTCTGCCTGATTCCCGCTCGCATCCGTAGATTCTACCCTGTATTCATATTCCGTTGACGCTTCAAGTCCGTTTAATAAAATGTTATGCTCTCTCTCTAATTTACTTGTGCCCTCTTCTTTAAAGGTTTCACCCGAATCAAGAACTCTGTATAACACCAGAGCATCGGCATCTTCATTTGTTAAAAATCTTATTGTGGCAGAATTAATATCTGTAATCGGTTCATATAGTTTGATTATCGGTGGAGTATCATCAGGAGCAGCCTCAGTAGCAAACGAATCTATCTTACTTACAGAGATATTATCGCTCCTGTCAATCGCTGTTACTTTATAATAGTACTTCGTCGCTGCATCCAGACCAGTAACATTTACAGAATGGAAAGAACTGAAGAGAGGAACATCAATCTTATTTTCAAGCACAGAGATAACCCTGCCGTATTCCAGAAAACCTTTAGTATCTTCATCATTATACCACACGATAGTAACTGAAGTCATTGTCGGTTTCAGACTGTATGGACTCCCCTTCAGGAAATTGGGAGGAGTCCTGTCTACTATCGTTTCTAATACCCGATATTTCTCAGGTAAAATATCATACTGACCATCAGGATTCGTAACTTTAACATCGTATATTCCAGCAACCATAGGTGCCCTTAATATTCCAGTGAGAGAACCATCAGCTATAAGTAATACATTCTCAAGAGCCTTTGTATCGACCTCTACCACCGCACCAGACTTGAAGAATTTACCATATACAGTTAATTCGACATCTTTATCAGTGGGTCCTGCTGCAGGGTATATCCTTCCAATCACCGGTGCAGGTTCTGCTACCGTCAATTCAAAGCTCCGGTTTACCATCTGTGCTCCGTCTGTAATAATCACAATAATTTCATGTGTGCCCACCTGTCTATAACCCGGAGTCCAATCTATATATCCCTCTCCAGGATTTATTGTCATGCCTGAAGGTTTTTTCTTCAATATATATGTAATTGGACGATTTTCCGGGTCGACTGCCTTCACAGAATCTCTATATGGAACTTCAGCCTTTATGGCAGCATCCGAAGGAAATGCTATTATAACCGGAGGTTTGTTTTCCTCCTGGGTTACTTTAAGAGTAAAACTCCTTGTAACAATATTAACACCATCAGAGACATTAACCTTAATCAAATGAACTCCAACCTGGTCACCTCCCGGCTTCCAGTTTATCACACCAGTTGAAACATTAATCGTCATCCCGGATGGAGGATTCGTCAGAGAGAATAAAATCGGCTTTTTCTCAGGGTCGTTTGCCTTGACAATCGATGTGTAGGCCTGACCAAGTCCGATTGTACCGTCAAGCGGAAATTCTACAATAACAGGTTTGGCATTGAATGGTTTGTAAACCGTGAGTTTAAAACTGCCTGTTGTAAATTCCTCTCCGTCACTCACCCGCACTGCAACGATATGAGTCTTAACCTGTTCAACAGATGGTATCCACTTGATTTCACCAGTTGAAGAGTTTATTACCATACCGGTGGGAGCAGACGTAAGATAATACAAAACCTCTTCACCCTCCGGATCAACGCCTTTAACCACTGCCGTGTATTCTTTCTCTGTAGGTATGTTCTCATCCGACGGAAGTTTCGATATATATGGAGGCTGATTCGGGGGCGGTACAACAGTCAAAGTGAAACCGGAAACTGTAACCTTCTCTTTATCACTTATACTCACTTTGACAATATTTTCACCCACCTGCTTTATGTCCGGACTCCATGTTATATCACCCGTTAAAGGTTTAATTTTCATACCCGCAGGATACGATTCAAGTCCGTAAAAAACCTTTAACCCTTCCGGGTCGTGTCCTTCAACCTTCGACCTGTAAAGTGTCTTTACCTCGATTGTGGAATCACCCGGTACAAGCGTAAATACAGGAGGATTATTATCCGGACGGGTAACTGTAATTGTAAATTGACCTTTTGTCGTATTTTCTCCATCAGAAACCTCCACCTCTACAGTATGCTCACCCTCTTGACCAACAGCAGGTGCCCACTTGATAACACCGTCAAATCTATTTATGGTCATCCCGGAAGGAGTGGGATTTTCAAGAAGACTGAAGAATACTTTCGCACCTTCAGGGTCCTCGGCTTTTACGACTGCTTTATATTCCGTTCCCGCTTCAATAGTGGTATCCGATGGAAGATAAGTAATAACAGGAGGCAGAAGATTCGGTTTCTCAACCTTCAGGGAATAGTCTCCTTTTGTCTGCTTTGTACCATCTGTGACAATAACCGTTATCTTATGTATGCCCTCCTGACCAGATTGAGGGGTCCAACTGATAACACCATCTACAGGATCAATGCCCATTCCGGCAGGCGGACTCTCAAGCGAATACGCTACATCCTCCCCTTCCGGGTCTTCTCCCAGAACCTGGTCTATATAAGAACCGCCAGTCTCTATTCTCTTACTGCGAGGTAATTTTACAATTACCGGCGGATTGTCCGCAAAAACAGAAATCTCAAAAGTACTCGTGGTCACATTGGCATTATCACTTATACCAACAATTATTGCGTGAGTGCCAACCTGTGTACTATCAGCAATCCAGGATATCTCTCCCTCCGTGTGCTCAATATTCATTCCCGATGGATATCTTTCAAGTATATACGATACCTGAAGTCCCTCCGGGTCGTTGCCTGATATCTTTCCCCTGTATTCACTATCCACCTCAATTGAAGTATCAACAGGAGCAACGGTAATAACCGGAGGCAAATCTGCCGGCTTAAGAACAGTAATCCTAAAACTGCCTTCCTCATAATTTACATAATCACTGACCCTCACGGTTATAATGTTATCACCAACCTGACCAAGCCCCGGATACCAGTTTATCTCGCCTTTCACCGAATCTATTACCATACCCTTCGGTGGGGCGACAAGCGAATAAACCACCGTAACACCCTCAGGGTCGGTTCCTGATACTTTACCAATATATTTATAACCAGCGGAAATGACGGTATCTCCGGGAAGGCTGGTAATTACCGGCTTGTCATTTAAAAGATTTATAATAAAGATCAATCTTACAAAGTTTTTGTCGTCGCTTACAACAACATAAAATCTTACAGGAGTTATATCAAAAAGTTCTGATTTCCAGGTTATTAAACCGGTTTCGGTGATATTAACTTGATTAATCGGTGCCGGGAGACGCTGAACAACCTTATACGATAATTTCTGATCCTCCGGGTCAGATGCCACTATCTGATACGAAAACTCAGAACCGGATTTAATGGTCGTATCGAGTCTGCCACTAACAGGATAAGTTATCTCCGGAAGCGCATTACCGCTCACCATTAAACCTACCGAAAATGAAGCAGATGCAACGTTTACCCCATCACTTATCAATACATCAAACTTTATCGGGCTTGCATCACCAATCTCAGAATCCCAGTTTATTATTCCATCTTCTGTGATAGTTACACTATTTTTGGGCACCGGTAGATATTGATCTATTTTGTAAGTTAATTTCTGCCCCTCCGGATCCTCTGCCTTCAACTGATAATTGAAGGCCGTCCCCGCTTCAATGACAGTATCAAGCACTCCCGCTGCAGGAAGGCGAGTTACCGGAGGTAAATTCCAAAGATTAATAAAAAATTCAGTCTTAACAAACTCAACACCATCACTCACCATAACAATAAAATGGACTGTCGTCTCATCACCCAATGTAGAAGTCCACTTGATAATACCACTCGATGGATCAACGTTAATCGGATTAACAGTCGGCTTTTCTGGACCTTTCAATACATAACGAAGCTTCCTTCCTTCAGGGTCAAAGGCTTTTATCTGATAATAGAAATCACTCCCCGGAGTGATAATGGTGTCAAGTACCCCCGCAGTGGGAAGTTCAACCTCCGGAAGCATATTTTCCAAATTTATATTAATCACAATGAGAGAATCATTAACTCCGTCCGTTATCCCTACCTCAAGTTTTATCGGAGTCCTGTCTGAGGCTGTGGACTGCCACCCGATTAAACCGGTACCCGGATCAATGCTAACAGCATTAATCGGTGCCGGAACAACCGAGATAAGGGAATAATACAGAGGCTTACCATCCGGGTCAAACGCCCCTATTCCGTATCTAAAGGGTGAACCCTTCAAAATGGTTGTGTCGAGTAAAGCAGCAACCGGGCGTCTTATAACCGGTGCTCTATCTTTCGGCGCTGCAAGATTAATAGTAAAAGCGGCAGTCGTGTAATTCTTCCCATCCGATACACTGACAGTAAATCTAATCGGAGAAACATCACCAACATCTGAAAGCCACGATATAAGACCAGTAACCGGGTCAATCGATATCGGATTCTTCGGTGCAGGTAGAACGTCTCGAACCGAATATCTTAAAGGAAATCCCTCAGGGTCCCCTGCAATCATCTGGTAATTATACGCCTTGCCTGCCATTACCGTCGTCTCTAACAGTCCATCACGCGGCTTAAGTATAACCGGCGATTTGTTAATAAGAGAAATTCTAAAATACACGTTCACAGTGCTTACACCGTCACTCACCCCCACCACAATATCCACAGGTGATTCATCTTTCCAGTGCGTAACCCACGACACTGAACCGGTCTTCTCATCAACTGAAACCGGATTTACTGCCGCCGGTTTAACGTATCCCAGTCTATAAGCGAGGCCTTTACCTTCAGGGTCTGAAGCCTTAATCTGGTATCTGAAAGTATCACCTACAGCAGCCGATGTGTTAAACCTCCCACCCTGCGGCAGTTCTACCACCGGCGGAAGATCGCCCGGCTGATATACATTAATTATATATTTGACTCCGGTCTTTTGCGCTCCATCACTTAATTCAATTGTAATCTCATGCATGCCAATTTGAGCAGCACCGGGTATCCATTCAATGACTCCATCACTCCCCCCTACCGTCATGTTTTCAGGATAGCTAATAAGGCTGTACGTAATGTCCCTGCCTTCAGGGTCATACCCGGATACCTTATCGGTGTAAGATGCTCCAACCTCTATCAGTGTATCTTCCGGAAAGACCGTGATAACCGGAGGACTGTCTACAGGAACAACTGTTATTGCAAAACTCCTCTCAACAGTCAGTATCCCGTCTGTAATGCCGACGGTTATTGTATATACCCCCTCTACTTCAGGTGTCCATGATATAATACCCTTAATGTTATCTATAATCATCCCCTCCGGAGAAGTTATAAGTGAATAGCTGATTTTACCCGGCGTCTCTGCATCAGTCGCAGAAATATATCCCGTGTAACCCTTCCCTGTCTCAATTGTAGCATCACCCGGAAAACGGGTGACTACAGGCGGTGTGTTCCCCGAGATAACCTCGATTATATATGTCCTCTCAACCTTTAAATCACCATCCGTTACCCCTGCCTTGATAGTCCATTTACCCGCCTGCCAGTCCTGCGGCGTCCACGATATAAGACCGCTAATCTTATCTATGGCCATCCCCATAGGCGGACTTATAAGGTAATACCTGACACTCTCCGGCGTCTCATCCGTCGCACTAATATAGTCAGTATATACCTGTCCCACTCCTATCACCGCATCTCCCGGTATGTGAATGATGATGGGCGGGGAGT
>LJUQ01000021.1 GCA_001304505.1 Bacteroides sp. SM23_62_1 | reverse complement strand
CGGTGCTGTTCCAATAAGTTCGCCGGGTATATTCCCTCCCATGATCGATAATACTTTCATGCCATGATCATATTCCCTGAAAACATCATTGCCTGCATTGACAAAATCCCTGGTTCCTAGAATCTGCCCGTTAACATGAAGACTGTCAAAGGACCTGAGTGAATCAACATTCCTATAACCGGCATCCAGTACAAGAGACTTTGAGGACAGGTTCCTTTGGAATAACACCCCTGTACAGTAATTCAGTATTACAGATAAAAGATTGTTGATTAAATAGTTGAACATCATTTGAATCGGTCGTTTCAACAACCGCAGCATTGAACCATTTGCTTGTATACAATACATACACACCGAGTTTCCGGATACTGTCTGTATAGGTGGGATTTACCGGAAGGTCAGATTCAACCACCGGGATATCATAACGTATCCGCCTCTGTATAGCACGATCTGAAAGAAATTCCTCCGGTTTTGATAGCACATAGGGCGTTTCATTCTTGTCGGTAAAGGAAACCCAGAATTTGTAAATGATCGTGTCCTGTGCTACTAGAGGATTGAATATTATGCTTATCAATAAAATAATAAAATTTCTTCTCATGATTATGCAAAAATAATACAGATCGGATAATTGGATGCTCAAGATGCTGTTGAAAGTTAATTTTAGGCGAGAGTATAAAAATATTTATACTTATAAAAGGACTGTTTCATGGTTTTGAAATCTTTTCACTATCTGTCCGGCACTATATTTTCCAGATCCGGTTCGGGAATGGTTCCCATAGTCTTCTCCATCTCATCCATGAATTTCAAAACTTCATCTTCAAGGACATCCTCATTCAGAATTTTGCCTTTATCATAAAGCAGTTCGAATTTCAGCTGGCCTTCGTCATCGTAATAAAACCATGTGCCATCCGGTTCATTTTTGACATACTGCCCCATTACCATGAGCTTGCCGGAGGAGTTAAATATTTTATATGTGCCATCCAGTTCATCATTCTTATACTGTGATGAAAGACGCAATGTTGAATCTTCATAGAACTGGAGCCATGGACCATGTTTCTTGTTTGCTTTCCAATCAATCAATTCAGCAACCTGGCCATTTTGATAATAAATTGAAGATAATCCTTCTTTCTGCCCCTTCAGGTAGGTTTCAGTATAGGTGAGGGTGTTTGAATAATAAGAATAATACTTCCAGATGCTGTCTTTCTGATTCTGGTAATATTTGCCCTCGGCTGCAGGAGCGCCGTTCATATAAAACAATTCTGCATATACACTTATTCCATCCGGACAATGGTTCATGATTGCTTTTAATTCACCGGTCTCAAAATATCTTTTGAGAATTCCGTACGGAATATCATCTTTGAAGAATCCCTTATACATCAGTGGCCCATCCGGATAATATTTTTTCCACCAACCCTGTTTCCTTCCCTGGTTATCCAACTGGTTCCAGGTTGTGTCGGATTGAATAACCTGTGCGTTCAGATTGATGATGATTGCTGGCAGCAAAATAAGAACAAGCAGGTATTTCAGCATTTTTATCATTTGAATTTGTTTAACCACTGAGAACAAATAGTATAGCAAATGGACACAGAGTATTATTCTCTGTGATTCTCTGTGTATAATCTCTGTGCTCTCTGTAGTTTTATAAAGAATTAAAAAAGTAAAGATAACAAACTAAACTGTTTTCATTTAAAACGGAAGGACTGGGTCTAAATTTTATCAGGCTGCCGATTATATCTCAATATTGCTCAGCTCTTCGGTAACCTTATAATCATATTCAGGATATTCATATATCGGGACGCGAGGTTCAGTCTGCCCGATGCTGTAACCATACAACCCTTCATATTCATTTGGATCTTCGCCAAGATCTTCGAGCTGTCTGAGATATTCATGAATGGATTTTGATTCAATAATGATCACCTTGCCCATTTTATGGATAATCGGACTATGATTTCTTGTGGTATCATGATCAAACTGGAGTATCCTCCGCCCATACCTGGTAATACCCACAACTCTGAATGTCAGGCTCTTACCAACACCTGGAAGGTTCAGTACGTTCCTGTCGGTTCCCAGGAAAGGCAGGTTGGCGAAACGGCGGAGGGCAGTGATATTTTCAACCATCATGTCGGCATTTTCTGGGAAAAGCCTGATTGTTTCATAATGTTCCTGGACAATTTTACCAATAACCTTTTCCTCAAGCTGTTCCTGTACAACTCTTGCATTCGGTGCGAAGTTGAAATTATTTTCCATATACCCTTTCACAGTAAAGGTATAATAGGGGAGTATGCCCACATCGTTCAGTACCTGCCGCAGTTTGGCAGTATGGCCTCTCCTGGAAGCTGCAGTTGTAAAGACCAGCTGGTTTGTAATGATCCATCCTGCAGAGATCAGTTTTTGGGCGGCTTCCCTCGCTTCAGGCGTTATTTCCATCGGTGATTCAAAATGTGTCTGAATGATAAACTGCTTGATACCTATCGCCATTGCTTTCTGCTTGAAATCAGCCAGTATTTTAGTCAATTCGGGTGTTACCCTCTGTGGGAGGTAAGCCAGCAACCTTGTTCCAAGCCTGATTCGTTGCAATTCGGCAGTTTTTTGTCCATCAGGCCTCTTTTTATTCAGGTTATGCTTGTTCTGTGCCATGTCATAAATACCATCAAGCAGCTCTTTTAAAGTCCGGTCGGAACTCATCAGTGCATCACCTCCTGTGATCAGTATATCTCTCAGCTGTGTATCTTCTTCAAAATATTTTAAAAGCTGCTTTAATTTATCCGGCCATCTTTCTGTAGGTTTGAGCTTATCCAGATCAAAGTTCAGGTTCCCTCTCTGGAAGTCGAACATACGCTGGCAGGAGGAGCAGAGTCCTCCACATGCCCTTCCCATGGAGTCAGGAATCAGGATGGCCACTTCAGGATATCTTCTGTGAATGTTATTATAAGAAGGCAGCAACCACCCGGCAGCATTGGGTTTGCCAGGCACGACCTCGTCCTCTTTTTCCCATGCAACAATATTACCGAATTCATCCACGAGCTGGCGGCTGTAAACAATATAATGACGGATAGCCAGGTCAGCCCCGATGGCGAAATAGGGGACACGTACATGCAACAGGGAAAGGTAATAGGGATTCACAAAAAATGGAATACCTGCTTTTTCCGCATCATACAATATTTTCATCGTATCCGGGTCAAGAGAGTGGCCAAGCATTTCATTGAGCAGATCCGGTGAACGGATCGCAAATCGCAGGTGGAATTTATAATTTTCCCACCATTCCCTGACGAGCTTCTGCTTATCTTCATACGATAATCCCTCTTCAAAGAAATATTTGGAATCCTTGATCTCCCCGGCGTCTATTTTATTAATCAGCAGGCTGATGATTCTTTCTTTATTTTCCTTGCGAAGCTCGACAATTCTTGGATCAAGGCCTGAAGGATACCTTTCCATCCATTTTTCAATCTGATCCCTTTCAGGAATAACCTGGACACTTTCACCTCTTAATTGTCTGAAGAGGCGGATCATATCGATAAAAAAATCCGGTTTGGCTCCTCCCGTTCCTTTTATGACGGCCAGCCAGATTAGCCTGATGGGATTGCTGACCGCAATCTCTCCGCGCAAGTTACGATCGGGATATTCTATCCCGGCATGATCAATATAATCCAGGATACGGATGATTGCGAAATCGTTCCATGAAAGTTTTTCGAAGTTTTCACGTTTGGTAACCTGATCACTCTGAAACCTGAGTGCATCTTTGCGCGAATTATATTCGGAAAGGATCCAGTTCCGTACACCTATCTGAGCCTCCGTCTCATTTTTAGATTCTCTCATGATTGTTTCCAGCATCGGGTTTTCCCGGAGAAGATTTCGAAGAAGACGGTGTGAGCGAACACTGATAGCAATCCTGTCGAGTTTTTCATTTTCTGTCATGACTAGGAGAATTTTACAAACCTGTTCTACAAGTTAATAATAATTCTGTTTAAATGTAAATAAAAAAAGAGGCCATCACAAAATTAATATAACTTCACGCAGAGATCGCAAAGTTATTGTACAGATCGCAAAGTGCCTATCAATATATGGACTTTGCTTGCTTGATGCTTTTCTTTGCAAACTTTGCGTGAAAAATTAATTTTAAGATAACCTCTTCTTTTATTGGTTTACTCCAGAAAAATTACTTCACCTCTTCAAAGTCAACATCTGTAACTTCCTGGTCGTCTTTTTTGTCTTTTGATTTAGATTCTTCCGGTCCGGGTGCATCTGCTTGTGCTCCAGCGGCCTGACTTGCTTTGTATAATTCTTCAGAAGCGGCCTGCCATGCAGTGTTTAGTTCAGCAGTTGCTTTTTCCATCGCTTCAAAGTCTTCTTTTTTATGTGCTTCCTTCAGCTTTTCAACAGCACTGGTTATCGGCTCTTTCTTATCTGCAGGCAGTTTATCGCCAAATTCTTTTAACTGTTTTTCTGTCTGGAAGATAAGACTGTCTGCAGCATTCAGTTTATCTATCCTTTCCTTCGCTTTCTTGTCGGATTCTTCATTAGCCTTGGCTTCCTGCTTCATTTTTTCAATTTCCTCATCTGTGAGCCCGGTAGAAGCTTCAATACGGATACTCTGATGCTTGCCGGTTCCTTTATCTTTAGCTGATACATTCAGGATACCGTTGGCATCAATATCAAAAGTAACCTCTATCTGCGGGATGCCCCTTGGTGCTGGCGGTATTCCATCAAGATGGAACCTTCCAATTGTCTTGTTATCTTTTGCCATTGATCTTTCGCCCTGCAGTACATGAATCTCCACAGATGGCTGGTTATCCGCAGCAGTTGTAAAAGTTTCAGTCCTCTTCGTCGGGATGGTTGTATTGGCCTCAATCAGCCTTGTCATCACACCGCCAAGGGTCTCAATACCAAGTGACAGTGGTGTGATATCCAGAAGAAGTATATCTTTTACTTCACCAGTCAGTACACCGCCCTGTATTGCAGCGCCCACTGCCACAACTTCATCAGGATTAACACCTTTTGAAGGAGTTTTGTTAAAGATCTTTTGGACGGTTTCCTGGATTGCAGGCATCCTGGTAGCACCACCCACAAGAATCACCTCATCAATATCAGAAGGCTGATATCCGGCATCCTTGAGGGCTTTTTTACAGGGCTCAACGGTCCGTTGAATCAGATGATCCGACAGGCTTTCAAATTTCGCCCTTGTAAGGGTTTTAACCATATGCTTTGGAATACCATCAACAGGCATGATGTATGGCAGGTTAATTTCTGTCTGCGAGGAGCTGGAGAGCTCTATCTTTGCCTTCTCGGCAGCCTCTTTTAGTCTTTGCAACGCCATCGGATCTTTCCTGAGATCAATGTTCTCATCCTTCTTGAACTCCTCGGCAAGCCAGTTAATAATTGTCTCATCAAAATCATCGCCTCCCAGGTGGGTATCACCGTTTGTTGATTTTACCTCAAAAACACCATCGCCGAGCTCAAGGATGGAAATATCGAATGTTCCTCCCCCAAGGTCGAAAACTGCAATCTTGATATCTTTATTTTTCTTATCCAGTCCGTATGCGAGAGAAGCTGCCGTCGGCTCATTAATGATCCGCTTCACAACCAGTCCTGCAATCTCCCCTGCTTCCTTGGTAGCCTGCCTTTGCGAATCACTGAAATAAGCAGGGACCGTAATCACTGCTTCAGTCACCTCGTGACCAAGATAATCTTCAGCAGTCTTTTTCATTTTCTGAAGGATAATTGCTGAAATTTCCTGGGGAGTATATTTCCTGTCTTCAATTTTAACGCGTGGCGTGTTGTTTTCACCTTTAACCACTTCATAAGGAACCCTGTTGATTTCTGTTTGAAGCTTGTCATAGGTTTCTCCCATGAATCGCTTGATGGAGAATACAGTTTTTTTGGGATTGGTGATAGCCTGACGCTTGGCAGGATCTCCAACTTTTCTTTCTCCGTTTTCAACAAAAGCAACCATGGAGGGAGTGGTTCTTTTACCTTCACTGTTGGGAATAACCACCGGTTCATTCCCTTCCATTACAGCAACACATGAATTGGTGGTTCCAAGATCAATACCAATTATTTTTCCCATTTTGAAATATTTTTAAATGTTTTGGATTCAATTTCCTTTTATTCAGTCAATGATTATGCCATTATATCAAAATGACAATATTTTGTTATAATGACACTGAAGATTACTGAATTATCTGTGCAGATACTTTAATGTGTGACAAAAAGTCAGTCAATATTTGTATATTGGTTTAATTGTAAAGTGATGATTGAAGGCTAAGTATAGTATATAAGGCGATGGCTAAGGCTAAGGAGATGTGAAAGTGTGAAGATGCAAAGGTGGAAAGGAGTGAAAGTTCTGCCGGATGCTATCCGGCAGGCTGATACAACATGGGTGATAGGGTAAACCCGGTTGTTAACCGGGGTGAAGTGATGCAGGTTACCCGCCTGTTCCAGTCGGTCAGGCAGGTTATCCGACTTTTCCAGGTTGGTCAGCCAGGTTTAAATAATCCAAATTCTCCTAATTATACATTAATCCGGCAGGAAAAACATTAATTTTGAATTTTTTTAGAAGATAATTATAAACTTTGCAGTGAATTAAGATTTGGTTTCCCCGAAACCGGGATACCATACGATTTACAAATTGCTATATGTAACATGCGACTTTCCTGTCCAACCGGGCAGACAGGCAATTTAAACTTTGCATTATGTAACCTTGAACCTTGAACTTTGAACCTTGAACTTTGAACCTTGAACCAACTTCCTGGTTTATTCAGCTATAACCAGTATTGGATCCAATAAAAAACAATTACGATGGCACTTCATGAAATTGTCCGGCGGGTAACAACCCATGTTCTGCATGAGATGAAACTCAAGCAGGAAAAGATTGCGATGTTAACGGCATATGATTATTCAATTGCACGGATTATTGATGAGGCAGGGATTGATGTGGTTCTTGTCGGGGATTCGGCATCCAATGTGATGGCAGGACATGAGACCACGCTTCCCATCACACTGGATGAGATGATCTACCATGCCAAGGCGGTTGTAAGGGCGGTAAAACGTGCCCTTATCGTTGTGGATATGCCATTTGGCACCTACCAGGGAAATTCAATTGAGGCTCTTTCATCGGCTATCAGGATTATGAAAGAAACCGGGGCGCATTGTGTAAAAGTGGAGGGAGGCAGTGAGGTCATTGAATCTGTTG
The DNA here is from genome assembly GCA_001304505.1 of Bacteroides sp. SM23_62_1. Lineage (GTDB taxonomy): Bacteria > Bacteroidota > Bacteroidia > Bacteroidales > SM23-62 > LJUQ01. The sequence goes on along the minus strand of LJUQ01000021.1, from coordinate 24,356 downwards.
ACCGGATCCTCAGTGCCGGCATACCTGTTATGGGGCACCTGGGACTAACACCCCAGTCGATTCATAAATTCGGAACGTACGTTGTAAGGGCAAAAGAGGAGAAGGAGGCGCAGAAACTGGTGGAAGATGCTCACATGCTTGAAGAGAAAGGCTGTTTTGCACTGGTCCTGGAAAAAATACCCGCCGATCTTGCAGCACAGGTAGCTTCAGAATTAAAAATCCCTGTCATCGGAATAGGTGCAGGACTGAATGTTGATGGGCAGGTACTGGTATTACATGATATGCTCGGCATTACACAGGAATTTTCTCCGAGGTTTCTGAGGCGCTACCATAATCTGTATGCAGAAATAAAAGGTGCTGTTGAGTCTTATATCTCCGATGTCAGGACTCTTGAATTTCCGAACGAAAAGGAGCAGTATTAGATGATGGATTTGTCTGTTGATGTGCTGTATGAGGACAATCACCTGATTGCCATCAATAAAAGGCCCTCCCAGATTGTACAATCCGACAAAACCGGTGATCCGTCACTTGCAATCCTGTTAAAGGAGTACATCAGGAAGAAATATGATAAGCCGGGAGATGTTTATCTTGGCATTATCCACAGGCTTGACAGGCCGGCGAGCGGTATTGTTCTGTTTGCCCGCACCAGCAAGGCACTCACACGGATGAATAAATTATTCAGGGATGGCAGGATTGAGAAGACCTACTGGGTTATCACAGGTGTTGCCCCTCCGCTGAATGAAGACCGCCTGGATCATTACCTGAAGAAGAATGAAAAACAGAATAAATCCTATGTCTTTCTGAAGCCTGTTACCGGATCCAAACTTGCCAGCCTGGAATACAGGTTGCTTAACCATTCTGACAGATACTTCCTTCTTGAGGTCAGATTATTAACAGGGAGGCATCACCAGATCAGGTGTCAGCTGGCACATATAGGCTGCCCGGTAAAGGGCGATCTGAAATATGGATTTCCACGATCCAACAGGGATGGGAGCATTGGCCTTCATGCCCGGTCTCTCTCATTTATCCACCCGGTAATAAAGGAACAGGTTGTTATACACGCTTCACCGCCGGAGGATAAGCTGTGGGTGGTGCTGACGAATAGTCTCTGATATGAATATTCGAAGGTAGTTACAAACCGATATGCAGTACCCCCTCTGTGTCTCCCCCTGTATGTAGGGGGAGATGTCCGCGGACAGTCGGACAGAGGGGGTATAATCAACAGCAAAACCGATACCACCTTCAGTAGGTATAGCATTTCCCGCAATAAATCAGAGCTTCCAAAGGCCGTGACATGAATAAAGCCTCCGGAGGAGGCGACATGTCTGTGGGTATACTTATCTCCCAATGGCTATATGCAGATCCCCCATAACCATGTTGCCATTCAAAGCGTTGTCTTAAATATCTCTTTTCATTGATGAATTTTGATGAATTTATTTTTATGTCATTTACCAATTTGGATTAATGCAAATCTCGGTTAATACTCAACAATATATGAATATGATCCCTTGTCCCATTTATTGCTAATATTTCATGTCCCTTATTCCGGACAATGCCGGTGATGTATTTGTTTAATTCTTCCTTAAATTTTGGGAGAATTAATTTTTGACGTCTTTTCACCGAAAAAATGATTTGAATGTAGATTTTATAAAATGTGTCCATAATTAAATGATTTGATGGTTACATATATTTATGATCACAAATGTTAAATATCGGTTAGGATTGATAAAATAAAGTACATATCGCTCCCTCCGGGAGTTTTGTTGGGGTGATGATTCCATTGACGCTGTCATTAATATGGATATGATATACCCCTGCCTTTTGTTGATAAATCCACCGGTCTCAACAAAATCTTCTCCCTTCTTAATCGTTATTTTTACCAAAACTTTTTTCTATGTGGCGCTGGATCACAGGTTTCTTATTTTACCTGTCATTTATACCGTTGGCAGCTCAGGCTCAGGCTCCGGGCAAGATAAGCCGCGAAGAGTACATCCTGGTTTATAAAGGAATTGCTATTGCCGAGATGAACAGAAGTGGTATCCCGGCCAGTATAACCCTGGCTCAGGGGATGGTTGAGTCAGACAATGGAAACAGCCGGCTGGCGATGAAGGCCAATAACCATTTCGGAATCAAATGTCATGGATGGAAGGGTAAAAAGATTTATCATGATGACGATGAGAGGAATGAATGTTTCCGAAAATATAAAAGTGCTGAAGAATCTTATATTGATCATACTGATTTCCTGATGAATAGTCCACGCTATGAAGCCCTGTTTTATCTCGACCAGACAGATTATAAAGGATGGGCAAAGGGTTTGAAAAGAGCGGGCTATGCCACAAGTTCAACATATGCTGATGCATTGATAAGGGTTATTGAAGAGAATGAACTGTATAAATATGACGAACCCATCAGGAGAAGGAGAACCGATGAGCTGGCGCAGGCAGATATTGAAGAATTCACTGTGGAGATTCCCCATAGAAAAATATTAACACGTAACAGGATCAATTATATCATTGTGCAGGATGGTGATACTTATAATGGGTTATCTGAAGAGTTCGATATGATGCCATTCGAGCTTGCTAAATACAATGAGATTGAAAGGAATGCAAAGCTTGTTCCCGGACAGGTGCTGTATATTCAGCCAAAACGGAACAAAGCTTCTGTCGAATTTAAACACCATACTGTTGAGGAAGGTGAGACGATGTACCAGATATCGCAGATGTATGGTATCAAACTCCATAAATTATACAAGAAAAACCTGATGAAGGAGGGGACTGAACCTGCTCCCGGAGATGTGCTCTGGTTGCGACAAAAGAATAAAGTTGAAGAGGAGACTGTGCTGGAGGATGAAACGGAGGTGGAATTTGAATGGTAGGGACATAGTCCTCCAGTCACCAAGTTCTCCAGTCACCAAGTTCTCCAGTCACCAAGTCACCAAGTCCTCCAGTCCTCCAGTCACCAAGTCCTCCAGTCTGCAAGTCACCAAGTCCTCCAGTCCTCCAGTCACCAAGTCCTCCAGTCTGCAAGTCACCAAGTCCTCCAGTCTAAAAGTGCTGAAGATGGAATGTTAATAATTATATTTAAGTATCCTCACAAATACTTTTCAGGATTTTTAATCATATAATTCAATAGGAATCCAATCTCAGCACATTCAGTTGATAGTTCATCAAATTCTCTCTTATTAAGATATCCAAATACTTCTGAAAATTCCAACCAGACCATAGTCTCGCTATTCTCAGCATCTGCATCTGATAATTTGGTAATAAAATGTTTTGGATATCTTCTTTTTCGGTATCCTTCCGCAGTATTTGCGCAAACAGATCGTGATGATTTCCTGATCTGATCCGTTAGTGAATACTGCTCTTCCTCAGGAAAATGCTTTATGATGTTGTGAATCTTTACTGCAAGGCCGAATGCCATTTAATAGACTTTAAGATTTCTGTAATTCATGGATTTAATTTTTAAAGGGTTTCTTGAACTATTTATCCATGAATGATGAAAATATCGCACTTTTTTCTTGAAAACAATTTCAAAAATGCATCTTTTCTAGTAATAATAAAGGAATTCAATACCACATGGTCAGGATGTTTAAAGACTAGTGGACTTGCAGACTTGCAGACTCGCATACATGCAAACGATAATCAAAATCCAAGTACCACACAAAAACTATCTAAATTTCTCACTCCCCGCAGATATTCCTCCACGCCCATTCGTTTTTTACCGGCCTGTTGCAGATCTTTGATATGGATAAAGCCATCCTTACAGGCTACTTTTAAAAGATGTTTTTTATCCGTGAGCAACGTTCCGGGTTCATAACCGTGAATGGTATATTCCTTTGTAGAGGAATATATTTTGAGAAAGAGCTTATCATCGGATCCTGCAATCCATTCATGCCATGCACCGGGGAGTGGGCTTAATCCGCGGATGAAATTAAATACACGGTCAACCCCGTTGTTCCAGCCGATCAGACAATCCTCCCTGGAGATTTTCGGGGCCGGTCTAAGTTCCCTTATATCCCGTGCCAGGAGGTTTTGTTTTGTCTCTTTGATGGTCCCATCAATAATGTTTTGAACAGTTCTGATCACGAGGTCTGCACCGGTTATTTTTAATCTGTCATGCAGCTCACCCGCGGTCTCATCAGGGCCAATAGTTAATTTTTCCTGGAAGAGGATATTCCCGGTATCGATCTCATGCTGGATAAAAAATGTTGTCAGGCCCGTTTCTGTTTCACCATTGATAATAGCCCAGTTGATCGGTGCTGCACCACGATACCGGGGGAGCAACGAAGCATGCAGGTTGATGGTTCCATGAGGAGGAAGGGTCCAGACACTCTCAGGCAGAATCCTGAAAGCAACAACTACCTGGAGATCCGGTTTCAGGCTTTTGAGTGATTCAAGAAATTGCGGATCTTTTAACTTATCAGGCTGAAGAAGGTGCATTTTTTTTTTAAGAGCGTACTTCTTGACAGGTGAAGGGATTAATTTTTGTCCACGCCCGCCTGGTTTATCCGGACCAGTGATGACACCCACTACATTGAAATTATGCCGAACGAGGGCGTCCAGGCTTGCAACAGCAAATTCCGGGGTTCCCATGAAGATTATGCGGAAGTCTTCTTTATTCATTTGTCTGGGAAGAAGAAGGGTATGTTGATCTGTTCTATAGTTAATTCAGTAGTTGATTCAATAGTTAGTTCACTAGTGCTTCAATAGTTATTCAACAGTGATCTGAGAATAAATTCAATTACAATTCCGGAATAGCGATGTTCGTCTTTATAAGCCATATCATCCTGTCCGCCAGCTGGCGGATCAGGATCTTCCGGGATGCATGGATATGATATGTATGAAAATCCTGAAACAAACCCGGGATAATATCGTTCCAATCTCAGATTATATCACTCACACTCACCAATATACTAATATACCAATATACCAGTAAACCGATACACCAATCACTCCTCAAGGTCCTTCTTATCATATCTTGCCAGGTCGAGGAAATGTCCCAGCCTGTCCCGTTTTGTTTTCAGGTAAAATTCATTGTACTCGTTGGGTTCGATTTCGAGTGATATATTTTCCACGATTTTCAGGCCATAGCCTTCCAGACCGGCTCTTTTGACAGGGTTATTTGTAATTAGCCGCATTTTACCCAATCCCAGTTCGCGGAGTATATTTGCTCCGACGCCATAGTCCCTCTCATCTACCCTGAATCCAAGCTCAAGGTTTGCATCCACTGTGTCACGTCCCTGTTCCTGTAGTTTATAAGCCTGTATCTTGTTATAAAGGCCAATGCCCCTGCCTTCCTGGTTCATATACAGGATTGCTCCTGTCCCTTCTTTTTCAACCATTTGCATTGCCATGTGCAGTTGTGGTCCACAGTCGCAACGGTACGAGCCAAAAATGTCACCGGTCATACAGGAGGAATGAACCCTGACGAGAACAGCATCATCCTTTGTCCATGATCCTTTGATCAGGGCAATATGTTCGATGCCGTTTGATTTTTGTATAAAGGGGATGAGCCTGAAGGTTCCGTACCTGGTAGGCAGGTTAACTTCTGCGCCTTTAATAACAATACTTTCAGTCTGAAGCCTGTAAGCGATAAGGTCTTTGATAGTAATAATTTTCAGGTTGAACCGGTGTGCTATCTTCGTCAGCTCAGGCAGCCGTGCCATTGTCCCATCCTCACTCATGATTTCCACGAGTGCTCCGCCAGGAGCAATATTTGCTAGTGTTGTAAGGTCAACGGCCGCTTCGGTATGTCCCGACCTGCGAAGGACACCTTTACTTCTGGCTTTCAGCGGGAAGATATGACCCGGCCGTGCCAGGTCTTCAGGCCTGGTGGATGGGTCAACCAGTGCATGGATGGTTTTTGCTCTGTCGGAAGCAGATATGCCGGTGGTCACTCCATGCGCAATAAGGTCGACAGACACTGTGAATGCCGTGCCATGCATGCTGGTATTCCTCCCTACCATTAGATCCAGTTCCAGCTCCTCGCACCGTTCCTCGGTGAGTGCGGCACATATCAATCCCCTGCCATGCTTGGCCATGAAATTAACTTTTTCAGGTGTGATAAGCTCAGCAGCAGCTATGAAATCACCTTCGTTTTCACGATCCTCATCATCGACAACAATAATGATTTTGCCAATTCTGATATCTTCAATGGCCTCCTCAATCGTATTGAAGGCCATTGTTTCCTCATTCTGATCTTTTGGTTGGCTGCCAGATGTCGGTTTCACTTCCTTTGATAAATTTTAAAAAGCCCGCAAAAAGGGCGAGATTCATAGTGTAGAAATGTGTAATGAAGCGCAAAATTACAATATGTAATCCTATTTTCCTCAATAAATGATCAATAAATGGTATAACCAGGAGGACAGCCTGGATATAAAGTGTCACTTTGTAAAAGGGATGAAAGCTGTATAGGAAAACATTCGCCAGGATCACCAGGATCAACAGGAAAGGGCATATCCAACGCAGCACCTTATGGGATAAAAAACTGAAGGAGAGTCCTGTAAAAGGTGGCCAGAGAAGTTTGTAGAAATATACCAGGTTCTTAAAATTTCCCGCCGAGATCCGTATCCGCCTTCTGAACTCTTCCCTCAACCTGTTCGGTACATTTTCATACCCGACAGCTTCCAGGTCAAGGATAGATTTATATTTCTTTTCAAGCACCTTCATCGTAATGAAAAAATCATCCACAGAATATCCTTCAGGCACAGGTGTGAATAATTCATTTCGTACAGCATAACAGGCACCATAGGCACCGTTCATGGTGCCCCATATCTTCCCTTCCATATGTTTTAGCCTGATTTCACGTGACATGAATGACCATTCCTGCCTGGATATGCCGGAGTTGTCAACTCTTTTATTGACAATATTTGCTCCGACCAGACCGATTGATTTATTCTTAAAATGCCGGGTCAGGTGAAAGATCAGTTGGGGTGTGAACATCACCTGTGCATCCGTGAATATCAGAATTTCACCTTTTGCCTCACTTCGCAGCCGGTTGATGACCTGCCCTTTCCCCTTTCTCTCATGGAACGGGAAGAATCTCAATGAACTGTGTTCGATGGAATACAGGTGAAGAATATGATTTGTTTTGTCTGTTGACCCATCCGAACCAACAAGAAGTTCAAATCTTTCTTCAGGATAATCTGTGTTGAAGATGCTCCGGAGTTTTTCTATTATAACATGTTCTTCATTATAAACTGAAAGTATGACTGATACAAATGGCAGGTTGTCATTCCTTGAAAAAAATACATCATTATTTTTTTTATTCAGCGACAGGAGGTGAAGAAGAAGAGGGTATACGATATAAGACTGAAGAATCAGTAACAGCGATATCCAGAATATTATTTGCCAGGCCATTAAAGGATTTCTTTATAGAAATGCACCACTTTTTTAACAATGTCGAAGTTATCAAAATTTTCCATAATAAATTTCCGGGCATCCATTCCGATCTGCCGTTGCAGATCCTTCTCATGTGCTAATCCAATATTTTCAATGAATTCTGATGGTGTGCCGGCAATCAATATATTTTTTTTATGCGTCACATCCAGTCCCTCTGCACCAATTGGTGTTGTAATTACCAGCCTTTCAAGCAGCATGGCCTCGAGGATTTTAATCCGTATGCCACTCCCGGAAAAAAGCGGGATGATCATCACCGGGTGGGAATTAATAAACCTGCCAGCATCTTCGACTTCTCCTTCGATGATAATTCGCGGATCATTTTTGTAATCAGAGAAAAAATGATCCGGATTACGGCCGGCCACATGAATTTTCAGATCCGGATAAAGGATGCTTAATTGTTTCCATACATGATCCAGGAACCAGCTGAGGCCCTCCTGGTTTGGACCCCAGTCAAGGGCACCGATAAAAGCAAGGCTGAAGGCTGGAGCGGCAGCGGGATCGGGATATGTACGGGTATCGATGCCTGCCGGGCATACAAGGGAAGGTTTTTCAAGGCCCAGTTGAAGGAAAATGTTGTGATCCCTCGGCGAGATTGGTAGGACCATATCAACAAGGGAGATAAGTAATTTTTCAAGCTTTTTAATTCTTACAGACAGCATGGAAAAGTACATACGTTTAAAAGGATTCCGGGCATAGCCGGCTCTTCTTGACCAGATCTCATGTTCAATATTATGGGCCCGGAAAGAGATTTTGGCATCACAGGTTTTCCTGATCAAAGGCAGGCAATAGTCAAGGTAGGGCCCTTCAAGCTGTATTATGTCGAAATGATGATCATGAAGAAGTTTCTCCAGCTTGAAAAGGAACGCGCCGGAATGGAAGCGCACTGAATGATATGGCCGGCGCGAGAAAAGAAGATTCCATAATAATGCAGTCCACCTGATTTCAGTATCTGTATCCACAACATGGAAGTCTATTTTTTTCTTAAGTTCCCGTGGCAACTGATCGGGGGGGAAATAATGTTTGGCAGTGTTCATCGCCAGCATTTTTACCTGGCAGCCCAGATCGGCCAGTCCGGCAGCCATATTAAGGGTTGCTATAGCTCCCCCATCTTTGGCAGGATAAGGAAGTTTCGTTGTGAGGATAAGAATATTCATCAGGAATATCTGAGCTTGATGAAATTATACCGTAAATAACGCTTGATTTTCCTCAACATGTTTGTATATGTCTCCATATTCATGATTGCTGAGTCTGTGGCGGCCTTATAGGTAAGATAAATGCCGATCGGGAAAAGGACAATGGTGGATACCCACATACCGTGAAATGGAGGTATAATGCTTTCACGGACAAATTTTTCACCCGACAGGGAAATAACATAGTAAACCAGGAAGAAAAGGACAGAGATGACGGTGGGCATACCCAGGCCTCCCTTCCTGATAATGGCACCCAGTGGTGCACCGATAAAGAAAAAGATGAAACATGCAAAGGAAAGGGTAAATTTCCTTTGTATCTCAATCTGATATCTTCGCAGCCTTCGTACCTTGCTGTCTTTATTCATGAAACTTGTTGTGACATAGTTCAGATTCGACCTGGCCTGGCTGAGGGCCTGCGTAATCATCTGTAACTTGTATGGCTTCGAAAGGCTGTTGAACAGGCTATCCAGGTTGAGTTTATGAACAATCATTTCCTGCTTATTTACAGTACCTATGGGGGGAGGGGGGACGGCCCGCTTGTAAATATGATAGGTGGTTCTGTTAATTGCTTCTATAACCCCTTGGTTAATGATATTGATATCATTTGAAATGGAATCCTCGAAATGTTTTAACTGGGCCAGGCTTAACATATTATAATTCCCTCTGAATAATGACTCATCAGACCTGTCCAGCCCGAAGCCGGTCATTTCAATGGTCATGACCTGTTCCTGGAATTTGTCCCTTCGCATGGGATAAGAATAATCCCTTCGCGTTCGTCTTTCCGCCTGGATTTCAGCATAGGTCCGGCCGTTGTATAATGTCATTACAAGATACCGCTCATCGCTGGTAAGTTTCATCGTACCTGAGTCTGCGTAAGTAACCGTCGTATTACCCTGGTGTTCAGTATGATCATAAATCCTGATATGATAAAACATTCCGTTTTTACTGCTTTTATCACCGATCCTGATACTATAACCCTCTATCCCATTGTAAAATATGCCTTCAGCAATTTGAAATTCAGGCTTTTGTCGCTGGATATCCCACAGAAGTGACCGCATTTTCAGGTTTGCTACAGGGAGAACATAATTGGAGAAGAAAAAAGCTGCAATACTGATCACCAGGGTTAAGATGATCAGGGGCATCATAATTCGCTGGAGAGAAATTCCTGAGGATTTTAATGCGGTAAGCTCGTTATATTCCCCCAGGTTGCCAAAAGTCATGAGGGCAGCCATCAACAATGCAAGTGGAAGAGCCATGGGCACCATACTTGTACTGAGATACAGCAAAAATTCTGCGATGACTCCCATCTCAAGTCCTTTCCCGATCAGATCATTGATGTATCTGAACAGAAACTGCATGACAAGAATAAATACAACAAGCAGAAAGGTGAGTATGAAAGGCCCCAGGAAAGACCTCAATACCAGTATATGTAAACGTTTTAACGCAGGGATATACATCTTTAATGACCTGTTGCGTTATGAAAACTGCCGGGCTATTGGCTGAGATATATTTGTTTCAGCGCTGTGCCACAGCACAATTATGCAAAAATCAGACGCTCCGGATCTTCGATAATGAAGAATCATGCGTCACGTTTTAAATCAACGGATACAAAGGTAAAATATTATTCTGTGAATCGGGAGGCTGTTATTATATGCCAATAACATGTTTTAATTCTGCAATCTGCGTATCCCAGAGATCGATTGCATCATTTTTCTCATCTTCTTCAGCAAAATCAGTGATCAGTAATGCAACGTCACCGGTAAGCTCATGCTGGGTTATTTTAAATTCGAAATAGGTTTTCCTGTCATTCTCGTCTAGCCAGCGGAAACGGATATATTTATTATCCTTTTTCATGATAACTTCTGCCTGTTGCTCTGTTTTATCCCAGAAAAAAGTATAAATTTTTCCATCGAGATTGACATCATCAGCAAACCATTCCGAAAGCCCACCGGGTGTGCTTAGCCTTGTGAACAGTATATCAGGAGAGGTGTTGAGAGTATACTCAAGTTCAAATTTCTGTTTCATCAGAGTGTGACTTATGCTGGTTTTCTTTTATTGCAATATAACAAAAAATGTTAAATGAAAGCAACAGGATTGAAATCGCCTCCTCCTGATATAAACATCAGCCTGTTAATATGTTATAATTAATTATTTTCCTTTGCCTGGATGAAATATTAATTTTGTAAAAGTTTGTAACGATGGGATAGTGGATAAGGGAGAATTTTAAGGTTTAGGAGAACATTTTCGGTACCCCCACACAGGGGGATCAAAAAGGACTGATTACAATGAGATCAAAACAGGCCCAAAGTTACTCAAATATTAAATTTTGAATTGTTTGACACACAGGATCTTCTTTTTCATAATCCTTTTTCTATTACCGGTTCATATCAGGGCGCAGGATGCTTCCGATTTTCGTAAAACCTTCATGGATGCTGAATATTTATTCCTGACTGAAGAATATGACCGGGCAGTAGATCTTTATCTTGAGCTTCTTAAAACCGATCCTTCAAACAGTAACATATCATTTCTAATAGGGGCCTGTTATCTGAGCCTGTATGGTCAGAAGAAGAAAGCTATTCCCTATCTTGAAGAAGCCGTAACCAGTATCTCCCCCTCTTACAGGGAGGGATCCTACAAGGAAAAAAACGCACCAAGGGAATCATTATTTGCACTTGCCAGAGCATATCACATTGATGACCAGTTCGATAAAGCTATTGAATATTATGAGAGATACCGCAATGCCATGATTAAGAAAAATTTTGCCGACATAGAATATGTGAATAAACAAATCAAATCATGTGAGCTAGCAAAATTTATGATCTCCCATCCCGTTGAAGTTACCTTTCAGGACCTTGGCAGGGATATAAACAGGTATACGGCAACATATAATCCTGTCGTTTCCGGTAATGATTCAGTCATGATATATATGGCCGATCAATCCGGGGAGTCATTGATCCTCATGTCAGTGCACACATCAGGCGCCTGGTCTGATGCCAGGGTTATCAACGAGGAGCTGGGGGCGGAGGAGGTTTGCTATCCTGTCTCACTGTCGTTTAACGGTAAGGAGCTATATCTTGTCAGGACCGATTATTTTGAGGCCGACATCTATGTGAGCAGGCTGGAGAACGGACGGTGGACCACGATGAAAAAGCTGAATGATCATATCAATACTGATTATTATGAGTCCCACGCCTGTTTATCAGCCGACGGGCGTAAACTTTATTTTACCAGTGACCGGCCGGGGGGTAAGGGTGGCCTTGATATCTGGATCTCCGAGCGTTCTGCAGGGGATGATTGGGAAGAGCCGGAGAACTTTGGCCCTGTGATTAATACATTTTACAATGAAGAAACACCGTTTATCACTTCGAACGGACAGAAGTTGTACTTCTCCTCGCAGGGCCACGCTACCATGGGCGGATACGATGTTTTTATTACCGACAGGCAGACAGACGCCTCATGGTCGAATCCAAAAAATATGGGATATCCGGTAAGTACCTCCGACGATGATCTTTTCTATGTTCCCCGCCGGGAGGGTGTATGGGGATATTATTCAACAATACAGGATTCCATATCCCCGAACAGGAATATTTATGTCCTGGTGCTTGGGGCAAGGGAGGATATTCAGATAGGTATGCGCAGGCAGGGCGAAAAAACAACGGCCGAACCCACAGATACTACCATGGTCGCTCAGGCTGATATTGAAGAAGCTGCAACAGAAACCCTGCCATCGGTATCACCGGATGAATATTATGTATTAAACAGCATTATTTTTGAATTTGATGATTATGCACTTGATGAAGGAGCAAAGAAGGAAGCTGACCGACTGATTGAAGTCATGACAAAATACCCTGATCTGGAGGTGGAGCTGACAGGCCATACCGATGCGGTAGGAGCAGACGAATATAATATCAGGTTGTCCAAAAGACGCGCTGAATCGGTCGCTGAATATCTTATCGAACATGGTATCAGCCCTGACAGGATTGCTACCCTGGGTATTGGGGAAGCAGAGCCAATCGCAATCAACAAGTATGAGGATGGTTCCGACAGTCCGGAAGGAAGGAGGCTGAACAGGCATGTCTCAGTTAAGCTTTCGAACCTGGAGCATGATAATATCCAGGTTGCCGAGATCTTCGTCCCCGAAATGCTACGACCAAAGTCTGAACAGTCCTTTTCAATCCTCCTGATAAACAGTGAGACGAGGATCACAGATATGCCGGAAGAGGTGGCCGGCGAACAAATTGCACTGATCATTACCGACCAGTCATACCTGTATACCGCAGGAAATTTTGACCGGAAAGCGGATGCCATGAAACTGCTCAATGAGGCTATCGATAATGGTTTTCCCGATGCCACCATGATGGAGCAGCAGGTGCTGGAAGACCTGATCATCAGCATGACCGGGGGGGAGATGCCGGTATCGATAACCTTCACCATCCAGATCATGGCACTCAGGAATCCTGTAAATACCGACTATTTCACCGACCTGGAAGATGTACGTATGTTTGTCGGGAAAGATGGTCTTCATCGCTATGTTTACAAGGAATTTGAGGAGATCTCAGAAGCCCAGGAAGAATTGCCACGCATCCGCAATATGGGATACCAGGATGCTTTCATTATGTACCTTGCACGGTATAAGACGATGTCGGTGGAGTAGGGTTGACCCTCCCCTCCCTGCGGGCAGTGAGGGGAGGAGTTTTCTGATAAGTTCCAGATGAGTTTTTGCTGATATTCATTTAACAAAAGTTGATCCTAATCCAGTAACCTTCTTATTAAGCATCTATTAATTTTCCCTATCTTCTTATATCGAATGGGTCAGGGGAAGGTTTAGATAATTCTGCCAGCGATGATATGAATGTCCAGGCTGGGAAGCTCGTTTCAATACAAATCAACGCTGACAAAAATGTCCCGGATGAAAAGCCGGGTTCTACATGTTTCATCAAAATTTAATCATTGGGGGCTGTGTCACAACTAATATTTCACGCAATGATCGCCAAGAAAACATGGAATACACAAAGAATATGTGTCTGTTAACCAACACTTTGCAGTCTTTGCGAAAACTTTGCGTGCTCTGCCTGAAGCCTTAAATTGAAGTTGTGACACAGCTCCCACCATAAGACCAATAATTTTATAGTTTTCCGATTTTTTGTCGGCCAACATTCTACTGGTCAAGCGTCTTTAAAGACCGGTTTTAAGGAAGGGCACAAGATGAGTGGATAAGTTACTTTAATCAAAAGGGATTCGTAATTTTAGAGATTATTACATCCCTTTAAATGGATGAATATAAGAAAATAATTGAAACGACAGCATCCGCTATATTGAATTTGCTGGCGAAGACTTTTCCTGTTGCGTGCTCTTCGGATGAGTTTTATTATTTCCCGCATATCACAACGGATCAACCACCGGAAATACCATGGGATGATTTTTCACCGGAGTCAATCAATACAGTACTGCAGAGCCTTACGATAGCCTCCTCTGATCTTGAGAATCTGGAAATACCATCGCAGGAGCGTGATGTACAGACTGACAGGAATGTTCTTGTCCATTTTCTTCAAACACTTCAGGATTATCTTAAGAATCACCTGGTGTGGAAACGGCAGCCTTCATTTTATCTGACCATCATGAATATAGGGATAGTTAATTCGATACATTCCGGGGATCAGGAGGTTATTTCCCGAAGGATGAAGATGCTTCCTGGATTTCTTGAGCAGGGGGTGAAGAACCTGGAAGATATTCCGGCTCCATGGATGGAAATCGGCCTCTCCATGATAGCTGATTGCAAAGAACTGATTATCTCCTTACCCGGAAAGTTGCCCGGAACAGAATCTTCCCTGAAAGCGATCGATCATCTGGGATCTGTTATCGAAAAAAGGGTAGCTTCTGAGGCCTATAGCATGCCTGAGGAGCTGTTGAAAAAAATATATTCCCGCCATTTGGCAACAGGCTTAACACTATCAGAGATTACAGCCGCAATCAGAGATGAGATTGACGAGATGTGGGAGATAATGGTTGGTGAGGCCGGACGAATCCTTAAAGAACCCATTACACTATCACATCATCCGGGCAGGCTGATAGAACTTGTTTACCAGCGATTGCAAAGTCCGGAACGATCACAGGATCATTTACTTCTTTTGTTTGAGGATGAAATAAATAAGATAAGTGACCACCTGATAAATGCTGGTATTCTTACAGGGGAGTTGAGGCGGATGTGTCCTGTATTTGTCCGGAAAATGCCGGATTATATCAGGGCCATACGGTCTGCTTCGAGTTATTCGATTGATCCGCAGCATCCACCGCAGGGAGGGACATTCTTTGTTTTAAGCCATGCTGCACGCGGGATACTGGCTGATCATATGACAGAATACAGGATGCTGGCAGCCCACGAGACCTATCCGGGACACCATCTGCTGGATTCTTTACGGTTGAGCCTGGACAATATCATCCGGAGGTCGCTGGAGTTTCCCGCGTTTTATGAGGGCTGGGCATGCTTCGCCGAGATGCTGCTTGAGGTTACAGGGTATTTTTCCAGGCCTGCCGACCGGTTCATCCTTGCCAAGAGACGCTTCTGGAGAGCTGTCAGGGGACAGGTTGATGTTGGATTACAGACAGGAAAAATGGACTTTGATGAGGCTGCCAGAATTCTGCAGGGTGCTGGTATCGGGCAGGACCGGGCACTTCAGTCAGCAAAGATATATACCCTTAATCCGGGATACCAGGTATGCTATACAACAGGTATCAGGCGTTTCCTGGATCTTTTCAACCGTTATGGGGAAAAAGATGCTGTTCATTTTGTAAAGACAGTGTTAAGCGAGGGAGAGATACTTTTTGGTGATCTGGAGAGGAGATTGGCGGGAATTGTTTAAGTCACCCCCTGGGTCCCCCTCCCTGCCGGTGGATTTAAAGCTCACCCCCCCTTTGTACTCCCTCTCTGCCTGAGGCAAAGAGGGTGATAACCAGGTGATCGGCTTAATCACTCAAAAGTATGCGTTGCTTTGAGACCCTCTCTGCCCGGTGCAGAGAATGGGCTTGAGGATAAGTTTATGTTTAAACTAGAGCAATTATTTGCATTGAGTATAATAATTCATAAATTAGTAAATAATTATTAACCAGCAACTTGATAATTTACTCTTTATGACAGGGGAATTTCTCGGATATCATTCGGAATGGAATCTCGGGAGTCCGGGCGGATGGGATTACCAGCGAATCACGCAGGAGATAGGCAAAGCAGTATGGAAGCGCCTTTCAGAAGAGATCCTGCTGAAGGAAGATCTGGATTTTGATCATCCACTGCTTCATCCGGTAAGCGGGTTTGTGGAAATGCTGGAGGATGCCTATCAGAAACTGGAGGGGAAGAACCCGGGAATCATTGCTGTCATGGCGGAAGAGGAGACCTTGAGTGATGTCATTGAGAACAGTAATCTTGTTGACCATCTGAACAGGTTACCTGGACTGAAAGGGGTACTTATCGCTCCACACCAGCTTGAACTGAAGGGTGGTCAGGTCAGTTACCAGGGGCAGAAAGTAGGCCTTATTTTTATGGATTTTAATACGAATGTCCTCCTTGACCTGCACCGGAAGTATAACCTTAAGCCTGTCCTGAAAGCTGTTGGCGAGGGGAGGATTATTAATCCCAGGGGCACCGAACCGGTAAATTCAAAAGGTGTATTTGAAGTTCTGACAGATCCTGATAAAACAGCCTTTTTTCATGCTGAAACAGTGAAAAGAACACCCTGGACCAGGCAGTTCTACCCCAGGAAAACCACCGCCCGGAATGGTGAGGAGATCAGTGACCTGGTTGCATGGACGAGGAAGAACTGGGATCATCTTGTGTTAAAACCCGAGAGAGGCTATTCAGGCAAGGGTGTAAAAGTGGGAGGTATCCATGCTGATAAGGATGATATTATCGAGTCGGCCCTGAGATCCGGAGATTATATCGTACAGGAGAAAATCCCCCTGGACCTGTGGGGGGAAATAATGCCCGAACTTGAAAAAGAAACCGGTACTATCGGGTTGAAACAATTCCAGACAGATTTCAGATGCCTCTTTGGCAGTAAGAAGTTACTGGGATTTTTAGGCAGGTTCGGAGGAGTCCCGACGAATGTAGGGAGCGGGGGAGGGGTTCAGCCGCTGGCTGTCGTGAAAGAGAATGCAAATACCGGGGAAATAACTGAAAGAATCAACAAAACAATTTACAGATCTGGCTATGATATTATTTCAGAGATTGCCCTGTACCAGGATCAGCTTGCATTGAAAAACCATTTTACTTATCTCCTGGGCCCTATAAAGATTGCCCTGCGCCCCAGGCTCATCAAAAATTCACAGATGAAAGTCCTTGAAGAATATTGCCGTGGTGTCTGGGAGGACTGCCTGGTGCTTGAGAAAATGTGGATGACGGGTAACCTGGGGATAAGGATGGAGATCGACCCGGAAGAGATGGCAATTATCAGGTCCCAGCCATGGAAAGGATCAGATGCCATTTTTGCATCTGACGGACTGTTCAGCTTTGGAGCGCATGTACAATAACATAACATCTTTGTTTTTTAATGGAGTATGAATTTAATCCGGACTGGTGGAAAGAAATTTTCGATGAGGTCTATCTTTTGACAGATGCCCGGACGGTTTGTGACGAAAACCTGACAAGGAGAGAGGTTGATTTTATAACCCTGTTCATGGGGATTGAAAAGAATTCACCTGTCCTGGATCTATGCGGGGGGCAGGGGCGACACTCACTCGAGATGGCCCGGCGGGGGTATTCCGACCTTACCGTGCTTGATTATTCAGTTTTCCTGCTGGATGCGGGAAGGAAAAAGGCCGGTGAGGAGGGACTGCAGATCAGTTTTATCCGTGGTGATGCCAGGGATACAGGGCTGGATGACAGCAGGTTCCAGTATATCATCATCATGGCGAGTTCGTTCGGCTATTTTATTGACAATCATGAAAATATCAGGATATTACTTGAATCATACCGGCTGCTTAAACCCGGCGGGAAGCTGTTGCTTGACTTGCCTGATAAGAATCATATCCTGAAGAATTTCAAACCCTCCTCCCTTCACCGGGTGAATAAGGATATCAGTGTGAGTAGGCAGCGGATGATCAAGCAGGATGTGATCTTCAGCACGGAAACGGTATTATCTGGCCAGCAGGGTTGTATACGCAAAAACACATATTGTACAAGATTGTATTCAAGGGATGATTTGAGAAAGCTGCTCCTGGAAGCAGGATTCAAAACAGTAGCCTTCAAAAAAGATTTTATGAACCGTGAAGATCAGGGTGATTATGGTTTTTTGACCAACAGGATGGTTGCGATTGCAAGGAAAAAGTAAAAAGTTCGTGAGACTTAAATTTTGCAAACTGGAGGTGCAGCAAAATTTATTGTCGAACAATCCCGATGACAATAGGGAGAATAAGTAAAAAGGAAAACATAGAAAGCAGAAAACAGAAAGCGGAAAATCCCGAATTTCTGCAATCAGCCTCAGGCTGATGCTTAGAAATTCGAGGATCCTCGAAATGGTAACGGAATCAAAGATTCCGATCATTTTGGGACAGAAAACTTAAAAAAGAAAAGACACTCCCTACTCCCTACTCCCTACTCCTTACTTCTTACTCCCTACTCCTTACTCTTTACTTCTTCCTACCCCAGCCTGTTTAATGCGAAGGCATATGCACCGATGGCGACAGCCTTGCTGGTGCCGAGGCGGGTAAGTCCCACGCCGGTTCTTTTAAGGGGATCGAACGTAATTGTCTTGGTGGTAGCCGGGATGGATATTGTTTTTGTTTCACCAATCAGGAATTCCTCCAGTTGTTTTGGATCCTCGAGGTTATAGGCCTTCATCTCGAGCCGTTGCGCAGGTGTTCCATCCATGTTAAGAAGTGGATTATTCATCTCATCCACAGCATGTTGCAGGAACAGGCTATGAGCACCCGCAAGACCACCACCGATAACAATTACAGTATCAAGCAGCGTGATGGCATTAGCCAGGGCATCCCCAACAACAGTACCGAAGTCGTGGTAGGCACGCAGGGCAGCTTCCCGGTTTCCTTCCTTATTGCCAGTGGCGATTTCATAAATATCTTTGGGTGTTGGCATTTCACTGACACCTGTTACTGCCAGCTGCATATATACTCTCTGTACACCCCTGATACTGGCTCCCTCTTCTGCATTCACATCGGGATGGAGCTTACTCCTGAGCAGCCAGATTTCGGCAGCTGAGGAATTATCACCGAGGTACAATTGCCCGTCATGCACTATACCTGCCCCAAATCCTGTACCCAGAGTGATGCCGAAAAGGTTCCTGAACCGCTTTGGATTGTTGTATTCAGCCAGCTTCTGATTGATGTAAGGCAAGAATCCGGCGATGGCTTCCCCGTACACGAACAGATCACCATCATTATTTATGAAGGTAGGGATGCCGAACTGCTCCTCGAGCATAGATGCGAGTGGCACCCCACCTCTGTACCCGGGAAGATTCAGGAGGTCAAGGATAATACCTGCCGGGAAATCTGATGGGCCGGGAAAAGCAAAGCTGATGGCAACAGGATCTTTTTTCAGCTGCCGCTTGATGGTTGTGAATCCTTCCCGGATAGAATTAAGGCTTTTTTCGAGATTATCGCCATGGGAGGGCAGAGTGACAGGTTCCACGATTTCCTGGTTGGCCTGTATGGCTGTGAAGTCGAAATTCGTCCCTCCTGCATCAAGGGTCATGACGATCCGCTCGTCGTTGTCGTATCTGATCATGTGTCTGGTTTTTGTTGAGGTCGATTGAAATGTTTGTTAAATATATAAAAATAAGTCAAATACTTTATGGATAGTAAATACAATGGTTCTATATCTGGGACAGCTGGTTGAGAAGACGAGATCCCTCCTCTCTTCCGCCTCAGGCGGAGGTTCGTCGGGATGACTTGTTTCTATGGAAGGTATTTACAGATATACGTACATTTACAAATAATTGCTAGAAACTGGGCCGACAACCAATAACCGACAACCGACAACTGATAACCGACAACCGACAACCGACAACTATCTTCCATACTTACCCATCAATTCGCACTGGGCAAGAATATGTCCCTGCATCGCTTTTACCAGATCGGATTTTGTAGCCCCGGGCTCAAGATCAAGCATTTTATCAAGTGCATAAAGTTTGAAGAAATACCTGTGTGTCCCACGGGGCGGGCAAGGACCTCCATATCCCGGACGTCTGAAGTCTGTCATGCCATGTATTGATCCGTCCGGCAGCTTCCGGTCTTCAGGAAGGTTTTCAGGGAGTAACCGCGTATCAGGGGGGAGGTTAAACAATACCCAGTGCACCCATGTGCCCATAGGTGCATCAGGATCATCACATATCAGTGCAAATGATATTGTGTTATCCGGGGAATCTTCCCATGTCAGTGGAGGAGAAACATCATTCCCGTCACATGTGTACTTGCGGGGAATAAAATCGTTGTGCTTAAAAGCTGAGCTGAATAGTTCCATCTGGTTTATAAATTAATTGGCTTTAATGATTAGATGACTTATTAAAATTACGAATAAACTGGAATGAAGTCAAGCGTGAAGATATCGGAAATCGAAACCTGCCTGACGGAAGAGAGCTCGCAATCGATTATGGAAAACAAAAATTTCAGGGCCCTCTTAAGAATATGACTATCCTGGATTCGACGAGATACTTCATCCGCCTGCGGCGGATTCAGGATGACTTAGTCTTAAAGACGTTGGCAGCTGTTACATCCACAATTGGAGTGCGCTGGTACAGTGAGCAATTGATCATCTGTTGCCATCCTGATAAGCACTTCAGATTCAGCCTTAGCCTTCCTGTCCGCCTTGGCTTAAGCAAAAGCTTGAGCTTTGGTCTTTCTTCTTAATATTCCGGTAACGCATGAAGGAACACCTGGAATTCTATCCTGCGGCCTTCCGGATCGTGGGCGAAGAAATGATAGATACGGTATTTATCGTTTTTCACAGGTGGGGTATCGGTGCGATCGTGAAGCTTCATATACATATGGTCGACCATTTTTGTGTCGGTATAAAAGAAAGTCAGGATCCCACACAGGTCGGGTTCGGACGCTTCGCAGAAGCCGAAGAGCTGGTTGCCATGTTTGAGTATGGCACAGGAACGCTGGTCGAGCCATAATTCACACCCTGCTTCATTGATATAAAAATCCTTCAGTGTGCTTAGCATGGTGGTCCGGAGAAAGACAACACCACCCTTTTTCCCGGAGTCGGGGTTATTATAATTGATTGTATCCATCTGGGGAAATATTTTTGGTGTCTGAATAAGGAACAGGATGATATAGAGAAGTTTTTTGATCATATCTCAAATTTAGGAATAATTAAGGACTCACCCCCAGTCTCCCCTCTCTCGCGAGAGAGTATGTACTCACCCCCCTGTCCCCCCTCTCTCGCGAGAGAGGTGGGGAATTAAAAGAAAGGGGTAGATATTTAAAATTTGTGTGAGAATTATTTTAATAGCATTAAATTTGAATGATACCCACTGATACAGATGATCAATGACATTTTAATCAAGGAGCTTTCTGTCAAAAAATTGGATTCGGCCCGGAATATCCAAACACAATTTGACAAGGTTGCAGGGAAATTGTTGAACGGATATGAGTTAGTTGTATCCCGGAAAGCATACCGCCTGTTTGAGATTGAGTTTTATTATCATTCAGCTATCCATCCCGATCCGTTTGTTCACAAGCATTTGCAGCAGCTGACAAAAGGACGGTGGTACTTTCATAAAAAGGGTGCTATATACAGGCCGGGTATTTATCGTGGTGTTGACCTGACCTTCGGTGATGAGGATTCAAAGAATTTTGGCGGAATACTGATACGCGGTATTGTCAATCATGAAGATCTGACAGATTATGTTTACGGCCCTGCGAAATGTGTTGATCATTTCAGGGAGCTTATGAGTCAATCCGTCGAAGGTACAGATGACAGAGCTGCCATGAAAGAGAAGTGCCCGCAGCTTTACCTGGCAGAGCATGAATGGACTGAAGAAAGAGTTATCAGTGGTCCGCGTGTCGGCCTGAAGATAAGGCCTGATGAGCCATTGTCAGAGATGTTCCGTTATGTCCATTATCGTTATATCATTTATCCACGCTTGCCCCATAAGGGTAAGGAGGCGTTGATTGCACCGGGGCTTTTAATGAAAGGGTGGAAGAAGGAGGAAGTGAACCGGGTGTTTGGGTACAGGATTTTGCGATAGAGGAAAATAGTCGCAATTGTCGCAATGTTTCAATGGTTACAATGGTCGCAGTTGTCGCAGTGTCGCAATTGTCGCAAGGCCATATAGGAATATTGTATCCAGAAATACGTCATCCCGATCCCCCGGGAGGCGGGGAGGAAGCCTATAAGTAGCATCAATTGAATCGAAACCCTGGACAAGGTCCCGGAGGTAACGATATGTCTCTAGCTTCCGGAGGAAGCGAAATGTCTGTAGCATTAATGGAATCGAAACCCTGAACAAAGCTCCCGGAGGGCGCGGCATGTCTGTAACTTCTAAGGGACTGAGGGGCGATAAGGAGTAAGGGATCGAGTGACTCGCCCTGGAGTAAGAAGGTATAAATGTGTGAAAGTGTGAAGGATCCAAAATGGGAAAGGAAGAATTGATTTTAGATTAATAGAATAACGATTTATGATTTACAAAGTATAGTTTACTTAAAAAATCGTAAATCGTTAAATGCTATGCATTCGCGAGCAGGTTGTGTCCTGAGGCCATGTGGGAGCGAGCAATCTTCAATCTTTATTCAATTTATCGGATTTATTCCCATAAATGTATATTAATATTACTTTCGATGTATTCGATATATCGTTCCTGCTGGGTGGGGAAGAAGTTGAAGCCCGTGAGGTTTTCGATGGAGTCGATGGTGACGGCATAGTTGAACAGGTCTCCCGTGGCGGAGTTGTTTTCCATGAGAAAGGCGATGCCTTTGTAGGTAGGGTAGGAGATGTCGACGATGATCTTGAAATAATATGCAGGTACAGCAACCCTGTTCTCCCCGATAAATTCATTCGTGCCGGACATTCCCGGTCCGGTGATGACGAAGATACTGTCATTCTGGACTGCCCAATCCCTGACCTTCTCTTCCAGCCTTCGCCAGATCCCACGATTAAATCCCGGTTTCTGGGGGCTCATGTTACTCATCAGGAATGATTCCCTCATTGCTGTGGGGGACCATTTCATATCCGCTGCGGGGACCAGGTGTCCGCGGTCATAGCCGCTACCCCGGTAATCATCGGGGATAGCCGAGCCGGTAACCACACCGGTGTCGGCCCTGAAGTTGTCGCTCCTGGGCTCATCACCTGTCATAACCATGCTGCGGGTAAGGATATAAGCTGTCCAGTCGGCCTGTTCGAATTCCTCATTATAGGCTAGCCAGAAGCCGGATTTTTGCAGGATCTGGCCGGTTGTTACAGCTGGTATACCATCGCCGATATCGTCTACTGACAGGATGATATTCATGGGAGGGAGTTCGGCGGTTATGGATGAGGGATTTTTCCATACTGCAAAGAAGGTAACAGTTGCGGCTCCGATGACCAGTAGGGCGGTGATGGCGGTGTATGTTTGTTTGCGGGACATGGGCTAATTGGAATAATGGAATGCTGGAATAATGGGATAATGAGACCAAATACCCCGGTTGACAACCGGGTTTGACTGGTTAACCATAGCCCCTGGGTTTGCCGGTTAACAACCGGCAGAACTTAACCTTACCAGGTTCACTTTCTCTTATACTACAACGTAAAAGTCAGCTAAATAATTATCATTTCATAATTCCATTATTCTATCATTCCATTCCTGATTCTTCCCTTTATACTAAATTGGACAATAACTATTTAAATAAATTTTTATTTGTTCTTTATCCTACCGGAATCTTCTCAACTCGTCGGTGTTAAAGTCCCACTCAGGGGTTCTGATTAATTCGGCGTCTGGATCCACCTCATACCATGGGCTGAGGGAGGGATCTGAGGGATTCTTCAGCACATGGATATCCTGTGCAGGCATGTAGCTCTGGGCGAGGAGGAAAATCATTTTTCCTGTTGAGTGGTTAACAGCGACGTCGACCACGATCACGGCATGGCCGGGTGATCCGCCCCTGATCAGGACATCGCCGGGCTGGATATCTTTCCAGTCAGCCCTGGCCATCTCCTGTGACAATGAAAAAGTGCCGGCATATGTAAAGACAACATCCAGGTATTTTCTGAATGCCACATAATCGGTGGACGGTTCTTTTGTCCAGACCCACCTGGCCTGGTTATCCTTTACTTCAATGCGGTATCCCCTGGCCCATTGCACATAGTCTGCCCTGAAGCCGTTTGTAAAATTGAAATGAATGAGTCCGTATAACTTCCTGCCATGCAGATATTCAGCCCGTAGCCGTATGACGGCATCGGCACATTGCTGCAGGTCATTGCTCCCTATCTCCATATCTACCACTGCCACATGAACCTGGTTAGTTTTAACCTGTCCGTTATACAGGCGGACATCCGATCCGTGAGGTTTTAAGGGGAGGTTGCGAAGGTATTGGGCGAAGGAATTTTCCTGCACTGGAATTCTTTCAAAGCATTCGGGGGTAAGGATCCTGTCGTGGATTGTTTTTCCTGAGGGATTGAGGAAGGGATCCTGGGGTGGAGAAATTACCAGGGGCTGACTGGTTTCCAGGTGCTGGAAGCTGGAAACAGAAGAAAAGAAGATCAGAAAAACTGAAAATAGTAATGGTATGGGCATGGATGAATAGTTGTTTTGCTAAAGATAATTGTTACAAGTTGCAAGTT
>LJUQ01000164.1 GCA_001304505.1 Bacteroides sp. SM23_62_1 | reverse complement strand
GTTCCTGCAATAAAGGGATCAGCATATACAAAGGAGCAACTCATACATTGCACAAAATCTGAAACATCTCCCTCCCATAATTTTCTAATGATAGATTTGAGTTTTGCACCTTGTTCACTTTCAGGATTTATTCCCAAGTGTTCAATTCCCATATTGATTGTAATCTTATATAAAATTTTATAATTAGGTGATAAACAAATAGGACAGACAGGACCATTATCTGATTCATTAATTAATTGCATCGTTTAGCTAACATTAAATTTTTCTTATAACGATAGTAATAAAGAAGCATAATACCTGCATATATAATTCCTGATATCAACTTTGTAATAGAAGCTCCCTGAACGCCAAAGAAATAAACTAATCCGATATAGCCGATAATATTTACCGCTCCAATAATAAAATTTGAATTTCTTAACTGCTTACCTTGCCCCTGTGCACTCAGAAACCGGTTATAAAAATCAGCAAGTCCATGAAATGTTGATCCGATTGCTATAAGGTATGCAAGGGGTACAACTGCGATATATTCTTCAGTATACAGTAAAATCACGAGTGGTTTGATGATCAGAATAAATAATGCCAGGGCGAGCATCGCTATTAGAATGGTAAAACCTAATACTTTTTTAGGGATCTGATCCATATTAGCGAAATCTTTGAAGAATGTTATTCCCGCAGTATTGGGAATCATAGCTAAAGGCATAGATGCAGTAATAGCAAGGTAAAAAAACCCGACATTAGTATTATCCACATAATAACCGATAGTTAATCCGGCGATTTGTGTACTCGCAAGCCCTGCAATTGAACCAAGATAAACTGGAAATCCATAAGTCTTATTTTCCTTCCAGGTTATTTGTATTACTTCTTTGAACTTGTTGAATCTTGGTTTTAAACGAATTCCTGTTAACAAAATAAATAAAACAATAGTAAGGAAATAAAAAGCCAGAGCTGAGGTTAGCGTCAACTGATAAAAAAATGCATAAATAATTACAGCTATCAGGTAGAATAGTTTTGGACCCATTCGGAATACAGACAGGTCATAGATCCTGTTATCTCCCTGTAACATATTTTCAAAACATAACTGAAACGGAAAAATCAATAATAATGGGGAAAATAATCGTATGACATAACCAAGCTCGTTATTAAAGATTTTTTCCTGGGGAAATGAAAATATGAAGAAGAAAATGAATAAACCAGCCGACATTATCAGGGAAAGGATTATCTGATTGCCAAATAATTGAGGCTTAATTCCCGTATATTCTTTCTGGGCAATTAACCTGCTTCCCGAATAAAAGAGACCCAGTGTTACAAAATAAATTGCAAAAGAAAAAATGCTCTGAAGAAATTTAAGATCTCCATATGCCTCTTTTCCGAGAAATCGTGTATTGATAACACTGACACCTATTCCAATGAAAAGGGAGATAATCATTGAAAAATACAGAGATCCGAGTTGTTTAATCCTTTTCTTTTTGAAAATGTTGATAGTTTGATATATAAGATTGTTCATTCCGGGATAAAGAAAGAATAATAATCAGGATTGTATCATCCGGTTAATAATATTTATTATAACCTATGCAGAATTGCATCAATTTTAACAATATACAGGTATTATGAATGTATATTTCTGGTCTCAAAAATTTATTTTCATTTTTAGTCACAGCCGGGCTTGATATACCCGGCTAAATAATATTAAATAAACAGAACTTATTTTAAATTATTATTCTGTAAATATATTACATTATAACGCGTTGTAGTATTAAATGATGTATATTATTGAATGTTAAATTCTTAAACCAACCAATACCGGGGGTGTGATCAAATAAGTAATTGATTATCAATATTATTAGCTTTCATGGCACGACAAGTAATATAATAATAACTCTTTCTTATTTATTTTGTAACATCATTACAGTAACTGTTTACTTATATTTTAAAAATAGAACTGATATCATTAGGTTCCTTTAAATCATTATCAATATTTTGTGATTCTATAAATATGGATTTACTTTACAGAATGTAAATATCGCTAACATGAAAAAACAACTGCTTCGGGAATTTGCTCCACATATGACAGCCATAATCGCTTTTTTGTTGATATCATTAATTTATTTCAATCCGATGCTGGAAGGTAAACAACTCTCACAAAGTGATATCAGGCAACATGAAGGAATGTCCAAGGAAAAGATTGATTATGAAAAAAAGACTGGGGAACCTGTATTATGGACAAATTCAATGTTTGGTGGCATGCCTACCTTTCTGATTGGTGCTCCCAAACCACCAAAGATCTTCAGGGAAATTAACAGAATTTTTAATCTTATGGGAAATAAGAGACCCTTAAGCTTTCTGTTTCTTTACCTGATTGGATTTTATATAGCACTTATTATTTTCGGGGTAAATCCATGGTTAAGTATTATAGGTGCAGTAGCTTTTGCTTTTTCAACTTACTTTTTCATGATCATTGAGGCTGGCCATACTTCAAAAGCCATTGCCATTGGTTATATGCCTCCCATCATTGCCGGTGTTTATCTTGCTTTCCGGAAAAAAATAATATTGGGATCTGTTATAACTGGATTATTTCTTACACTACAATTGATTAACAATCATTTACAAATTACGTACTATACATTGTTGATCATCCTGATATATGGGATTTATGAATTGGTCAGAACCATTAGAGAAAAAACTATAAAATCATTCATTCTTTCTTTTTCTGCTCTTTTACTTGTTGTTTTGCTGGCTATTGGTACTAACCTGACAATTTTATGGACCACTTACGAGTATGGGAAATACTCCATAAGGGGAAAGTCTGAACTTACAGGTGACGAAGACCAGACCTCGGGACTTGACAAGAGTTATGCAACCCAGTGGAGCTATGGTATAGATGAAACGTTTACATTGCTGATCCCCGGTTTTAAGGGAGGATCATCCGTTGGTTCCTTAAATGAAAAATCAGAAACATATAAATTATTCCGTGATGCCCGGGGGCCTGCTTATGCCAAACAGGTCATTCAAGGCTTGCCTCTTTATTGGGGTAAGCAACCTTTTACAAGTGGACCTGTTTATGTTGGTGCTGTTGTGCTTTTCTTCTTTGTCTTTGGATTGTTTGCTTACCGTGGAAATTTGAAATGGTGGCTGGTTACTATAACGATACTATCCATTATCCTTGCATGGGGGAAAAATTTTATGGTCCTGACAGATCTGTTTCTTGATTACTTCCCCGGGTACAATAAGTTTCGCACACTCACCATGATCCTTGTCATCGCAGAATTTTCCATTCCTCTGCTTGCATTCCTGACCTTGCAGGACTTTTTTGCCGGGAAGATCAGGAAAGAAGATTTCATGAAAGGAATTAAATATGGACTTATTTCTCTTGGGGGATTAACCCTGATTTTTGTGTTGTTGCCCGGTATGTTTTCCTATACCGGCCCGGGTGATGATCCTTATCTAACCCAGGGGGCCTCTGCCTTTATTGATGCCCTTGTTGTCGACCGAAAAAGAATGCTTCAGACAGATGCTTTAAGATCACTTATACTCATCCTCATTGCTGCTTCTTTATTATATATATGTTACCTGGGGAAAATTAAGAAAGAAGTTCTTTTCTCTGCCCTGGCCTTTCTGATCCTTGTTGATATGTGGCCGGTTGATAAAAGACTTCTGAATAATGATGATTTTGTTCCAAAGCGCCAGGCCCAGATTCCCTTTCAACCGCTGGAAGCAGATCAACTCATCAGCCAGGATACAAGTCTGAGTTATCGTGTATTTGACCTTACAGCCAGCCCCGATCCATTCAGAAACACACGGGCTTCTTATTTTCATAAATCATTAGGTGGTTATCATGGTGCTAAAATGAAACGCTACCAGGAATTAATTGATTTTCACCTTTCCAGAAGTAATATGGCTGTCCTGAATATGTTGAATACGAAATATTTTATCATTCCATCCGACGAAGGCCAGCCCCAAGTACAGATGAATCCTTATGCCCTGGGTAATGCATGGTTTGTAAAATCCTTCAGAGTTGTGGATAATGCAGATGAGGAGATAAAGGCACTGTCAGAATTCAACCCGGCTACCGAAGCAATTATTGATGCCAGATACAATAAATATCTTGAAGGATTCATTCCGAATGAAGATTCTACAGCATATATTCAACTTATTAATTATCATCCCGACCGGATGTTATATGAATATCATTGTGCTACCGATCAGCTGGTTGTATTTTCAGAAATCTTTTATGACAAAGGATGGAATGCATTTATTGATAACGAAATCAAACCTCATTTCAGGGCAAACTATATTTTAAGAGTAATGGTACTTCCAGCAGGACAGCACCTGCTGGAATTTAAATTCGAGCCAAAATCTTTTTATACCGGAAAGAAAATTGCAGGTGCTGCATCCATCGTATCATTTCTTTTGGTACTTTTTGGATTCGGGCTTGAGATAAGGAATTACTTTAAAACTAAGGTTGAAAAGAAATAGACTAGTATCTCTGCAGCCATCTGTACCTGCGGGCACTATCTCCGAATTTTAGTGCAATCACCAGTTCATGGGACCCCCAGCTGTATCTTCTGATACTGGATAAGTTATAATCAAATGCATATCCGACATGCAATTGGTTAAATCTTACACCAAGAAGTGTTATAAATGTGCCATTTGTCCTGAGTACCAATCCCCCCCAATAATCCTGTCTGAAATAATATTTAATGCCGAAGTCTGCCTGAAATGTTAATCTTTCTGTTGCTTTAATCAGGACAGAAGGTTCCAGTTCGTGATCCTGGCTGAAGATAAAACGGTACCCACCCACCAGGTAATAATGTCTGATTTGTTTGAAATCTTCAAGTGCCCTGTTGCCCAGTTTTAAATAGGATTGAAAAAGGTTATTGATCGATAATCCTGCAAAATATTGATAATTAAGATAATAGACGCCGAAGTTGGCATCAGGAACATAGAGCACTTTCCTGATTCCTTCTTCTATTACCAGGTCTCCCTCATCCAGATAGGTGATATCTTCTTCCCTGATCCTGAACTGGAATAATCCTCCTGATAATCCAAAGGAAAGCTGGTTATTCCTGAGAAATATATGATATGCATAGGATCCCTGGAATCCAATTCTTTCAACAGCACCATTTCGGTCATGGTAAATAAATCCTCCCAGACCTACGCGTCCTTTTGTACTGGGTTTTAATTTCCGGTTTGTAACCGAACGTTTTTTAATCACATAGCTTCGCTTTAACAGTCTTGTCTGGACGCTGAAAGAACGGGTCTGAGGTGCATCAGCAAAGCCGAGCCACTGTTCCCGTGCTGTCAGGTTAAAAGAGGTATAACCATCACTCCCGGCAATTGCAGGATTCAACAGGTAGCCATTCATTAAATACTGACTGTATAAAGGTAACTGTTGAGCCCGGATTCCAGGCAAATACATAAATAAAATGATTATCAAAAATAAAAATCGCCTCATCCCTAATGTATAATAGTTATATGGCCTGTAATTGGTTTACGACCATTATTCAGATTTATGATAAAGTGATAGGAATCCACCGGCAGTTGTCGCCCTCTGAATGTTCCATCAAATTTTTCTTCATATCCCCTGTCAGATCTGAATATCAGATCTCCCCAGCGATCAAATATTTCAATGATTGCATCCGGATAATACTCAATACCTCTTATCTCCCAGAAGTCATTTTTGCCATCACCATTTGGAGAAATGGCTGTAGGTATTGTCAGACAGTTCAGTGCATCGGATATTAATATAACAGTATCCAGGACCAGTCCACAGTTATTTTGATCATCCACCTGAACGGCATACACACCCTGACCTAGATTATAAAGAACTGTATCATCAAGATTCTGATTGATCCACCATATATTATAAGGTTCTGTGCCACCGGACACTGAAACATGGATCATACCATCATATGAATCCGGGCAGAATGGTATTGAATCAATAATGATCTCAGCAGTTAATTCATCCGGTTCATCAACTGTGAAGAATGTATCCAGTCGGCATAAGTTTAAATCAAACATAATCAGGAAGTAATCACCGGCAAAAATATTTTCCAGATCTTCAGTAGTAACATCATCTGTAAAGTGCTCATTTGTCCATCTGAAAGTATATGGACTAACGCCACCCCTGGGCTGGAGATTTATTTTACCATCATTCCATCCATAACAGGTGACATCACTTTCCACAATACCAATAGCATTTAAAGGATTCGGTTCATCAAGGGTGACGGTTAAAATGGTATCACATCCACCGGCATCAGTTATTCTGACATAATATGTATCCGCAGCTAGTCCAAATATTGTGTCATTTGTTTCACCTGTCAGGAGCCATTCATACGTATATGGTTTTCGTCCACCTGAGCCCATAACTCTAACAGCGCCATCGGCATATCCGGCACAGGATATCATTTCACCATGATACCACGCCTCAGAGATAATATTAAACTGTGCATTAACAGGTAAAGGTTCGGCAATATATACGGAATCAAAAGTGGTACAGCCATTCGCATCTGTGACAAGCACATTATACCATCCAATGGAAAGATTGTTTGCAGTATCCGCTGTGGAGTTTGCCGGATTATTCCACAAATAGTTATATGGCAGATGATCAACACCACCGGAAACAAATACCCTGGCAAAACCATCATCATTTGCGTTACAGGTAATCTCCAGCCAGGTAAAGGAATCAACTACCAGTGGAACCGGTTCATTCAGCGTAATTGTATCAACAAACAGACAATTATTCAGATCCCTGACCTCCACTGTGAGTAAATCTGCCGGTAATCCTGATGGAGTTTCTGTAGTATCGCTCCATAACGGATCGCCGGAGCGAGTCCATGAGTATGTATAGCCTCCAATGCCGCCGGATGGGTTCAGTCCAAGCACTGCCCCATCAGCATTACCGGTACAGGAAATATTATAGGAATTATAATCAGATAATACCTCTGACGTAGAAATTACCAGTGGTTCCTGGAGAGAATAAGTCCATTGTCTTACACAATTCAGGGAGTCGGTTACGGTTACTTCATAATCTCCAGCCGTGAGACTATAAATAGAATCCTGATCGGGTGTGCTGATTGAACCACCTGTTACAGGTACCCATTGATAATCCCATGGCCCCAGTCCACCAGATACATCCACACTGATCCATCCATCCGAGCTGTCATGGCAGGCTATATTGTAGTTGTTATAATCCGAGAAGGTTGGTACTGCAATAATGGCAGGAGGCTCATAAAGAGTTAATACAGTATCTGTATAACAGCCATACTGGTCAGTTACATGAATATTATATGTTCCATCGGGGATATTTGCCTGTGTATTTGCCTTAGGATCAGTATCAAAAACGGCATCTGCCGGTCCTTCCCATTCATAAGAATAGTTTCTCCCAACACGGCCAATATTTGAGACATACAGTTCTATCATACCATCTACCGAATCAACACAACTGATATTATATATCCCTCCATAAAGCAGTGTGTTGACCGAATCAAATCTGATGATATCCGGCTCCCTTATATAGATTTCTTCCCTGTGATAGCAGTCAGCTGTATCCCATAATTCAAGGATATATGTGCCAGATGAAAGTAAGCCGATATACAATGTGTCAGCAATATTACCATCTGGATATGTCCATTTATATGTCCACTCCCTGTATGGTCCATTACCAAATCCGCCTGCTATATCTATCCATGCATCTGATTCACCAAAGCAGCTAATATGATATGCACCAAAGTGTGATGTGTCCACACTAAGACTAATTGGGTCGGGATCTTCAATCAGGTAAAGGCCACCATTCGGATCATTTAATATACAGTTGTTCATATCATGAGATTCCAGTGTATATATTCCTGCAAACAGGTCATAAATGTTCTGGCTTTTTGACAGGTAGTCATTTGGTCCTCTCCAGGTGAAGTCATAAGGTTCTGTGCCTCCCGAAACCTGGATTTCAACAGTTGCCTTTTTCCCTCCAATACAAGGATTCACATCTATATAAGTTGAATCCAACCTATATTCATCCGGCTGGTATAGTGTAATCGTATCCCAGCCTATACAACCAATATCATCTGTAACAACCACATTATAGGTTCCGATAATCAATCCATCCTGGTTCTGGTCACCCGGTATAAGGCCGGCACCATCTGTGGTTGACCACAGGTAGGTATAATCACCATAAAATCCTGCATATGCAATACCACCTCTTACATCCAGGTTTATGCTTCCATTTGAGAAACCCCAGCAGCTGATATTCCAACCTCCATAGAATGTATCTGGGATGGCGGTTGGAATAAGTGTGGCAGCAACATAAATCCTTATAGAATCATTCACACCATTATGACGGCAATCCGGACCGGGCCTTGTATCCTGTATCCATGGAGTAAAGTGATACAATACGTCCAGGACTGATGAAGGATGGTTACTGTGTAATACATCAACAAAACTGGCAGTGCCATCTACAATTTGATAAGGTCCATCGGGTTGTACGCCGGTAATAGCCGGATCATGCGTGGTAACCAGGTCATAAAATACATTCCCTCCTGGATAAGGTACTGTAGGTGATGTAATTGTGATGGTAACAACGCTGTCATTACAGTATTTATCACCTTTCAGAGTTGAAGGTTTAAATATACGCGGAGTTGGATTCAAATGGATGATAATAGTGGTATCCGGACCCTGGTCACAATAATTACCTGTATGTCCCGGACGTGTATCTTTAATCCTGGCCTTGAAGCGATAGGTTATATCCTGGTATACGTTACTTTGGTTTACAAGGAAATTAGAAGCATCAATTCTTAAATATTCTCCCTCCGGTAATACTCCGGTCACTTCTCCTGCATTATATACTGTCGATAATTCATATACTTTCTCACCATAAACAAATCCGTTGTTATCCGTAATTGTAAAGGTGATCATACTGCTATCGCAAATTATTGTATCCAGGATTGAAATATTAATACGCGGAGTTGGATTAATATATATCGTAATGGATGTATCAACTCCGTGGTCACAGTATCCAAAATTATAACCTGTCCGGTCATCCTTGATTTTAACCCTGAAATGATAGGTGACCGTCTGTACTTCGTTAGTCAGGTTAATCACCTGGTCAACAATGTTGGTAAAGATACCAAATTCGTTATCTGCTGTAATACCTGTCACCCTGGCTGGATTATAAGTAGTGGTAAGATCATATACTTTTGCACCTTCAACATTTCCCATCAGATCAGTAACATCCAAAATAATTGTTGTTGAATCGCAAACAAGTGTGTCTGCCACATTTATATTAAATCTGGGGGTGGGATTGATATAAATTATTAACAGTGTATCGCCACCCTGGTCACAGTAACCAAAGTTGTAACCAACGCGATCATCCCTGATACGTGCCTTGAAGTGGTAGGTTACAATCTGTACCTGATTGGTTATGTTGATCAGTTGGTCACTGAAGTCTGTGCTCGCCGCATATTCACCGCTGGTTTGTACACCAAGTACATTTCCTCCTGCATCTGTTGTTGTCAGCTCATACACCTTCACGCCCTCTACATTATTCAACAGGTCATTAACATTGATCGTTACCGTACTGCTATCACAGAAGATCGTATCGGGTACACTTACTCCAAGCCTTGGTGTCGGGTTCACATATACTGTCAGTAAGGTGTCACCGCCCTGGTCACAGTAACCAAAGTTATAGCCCACACGGTCATCCCTGATCCTCGCCTTGAAGTGGTACGTTACCACCTGTACCTGGTTGGTAAGGTTCACAAGCTGGTCGGTGATATCCTCTCCCGCAGCATATTCGCCCGTGGGCTGTACCCCCACTACATTACCTCCTGCATTGGTTGTCGTCAGTTCATAGACCTTGACACCTTCTACATTATTCAACAGGTCATTAACAGTAACAGTTACTATACTGCTGTCGCAGAAGATCGTATCTGGGATCGACACATTTAATCGTGGGGTCGGATTTACATAAATCGTTAATAATGTATCGCCACCCTGATCACAATAACCAAAGTTATAGCCCACGCGGTCATCACGGATACGCGCCTTGAAGTGGTAGGTTACTACCTGTACCTGGTTCGTCAGGTTGATCAGCTGATTGCTGAAGTCTGTACCTGCCGCATATTCTCCGCCGGCCTGTACACCCACAACATTACCTCCTGCATTGGTCGTCGTCAGCTCATATACTTTCACACCCTCTACACTGCCCAGCAGGTCATTCACCGTGATCATTACCGTGCTGCTGTCACAGAAGATCGTATCAGGCATGCTCACACCCAACCGTGGTGTCGGGTTCACATATACCGTCAGTAACGTGTCACCCCCCTGGTCACAGTATCCAAAGTTGTAGCCTGTACGGTCATCACGGATACGCGCCTTGAAGTGATACGTTACCACCTGTACCTGGTTCGTCAGGTTCACCAGCTGGTCGGTGATATC
>LJUQ01000163.1 GCA_001304505.1 Bacteroides sp. SM23_62_1 | reverse complement strand
CCAGGTTTATCTTGTTGAGAAAAAACCAAGTATCGGGGGAATAATGGCACAGATTGATAAAACTTTCCCTACAATGGATTGTTCAATTTGTATTCTGGCCCCGAAAATGAGCGAGGTGGGCAGGCATCCAAACATAACACTGCTGACTAACAGCGAGGTGCAGGAAGTAAAAGGGTATGTGGGTAATTTCGATGTAAAAGTACTGAAAAAAGCAAGGTATGTCAGTGAAAAAGATTGTACCGCTTGTGGAGATTGTGCACTTGTATGCCCGGTAACCCGGCCAAATGAATTCGATATCGGACTGGCTACAAGAAAAGCAATTTACACTCCATTCGCACAGGCAGTACCCTCGGCTTATATCATAAACATGGATGATTGCCTTGGAGATGTCCCTATTGCCTGTGGTAAATGTGTTGAGAAATGTGAAAAAAAGGCTATAAATTTTGATATGCCCGATGAAATTTTCAATCTGGATGTTGGTACAATTATCGTTGCAACAGGCGTGGATGTTTATGATCCTACTGAAATTACCGAATATGGTTACAGACGATTTGAAAACGTCATAACAAGTATGGAATTTGAAAGGCTTATCAATGCCGGGGGACCGAGTGGTGGTCACCTGATAAGACCCAGTGACAGGAAAATCCCGGATACTGTTGCTTTTATTCAATGTGTTGGTTCGCGTAATGAGAAAAAAGGCAGTCCATATTGCAGTAATGTCTGTTGCATGAATACCATCAAAGATTCACTTCTGATAAAAGAGCACTGGCCGGACACAAAGATCAAAATATTTTATCTTGATATCAGGGCTTTTGGTAAAGGCTTTGAAGACCTGTACAAAAGGTCAAAACGTTCCGGTGTGATGTATATCAGAGGTTTGCCTGCTGAAATATCAGAAATCCCCGACACAAAAAACCTCGTTGTGACAGTTGAAAACACGAATACAGGAAAAGTTGAAGAACATGAGGCGGATATGGTCATTTTATCTGTCGGAATTACTCCAACCCGCGATAGCGATGTCATCCAGAGATTGCTTACACTTTCAAAAACATCCGATGGATTTTTTATGGAATCCCATCCAAAACTCAAACCCGTGGATGCTCCTACACAGGGAGTCTTTTTTGCTGGTTGTGCTGAAGGGCCAAAAGATATTAAAGATAGCGTCACCCAGGCCAGTGCCGCAGCATCACGCGCAGGAATCCTGATGAAGGCAGGAAAAATAAATGTTGAAGCGATTACCTCGGTAGTAAATGAAGAAATCTGTAATGCCTGCGGATTATGTGCAAGGGTTTGTCCCTATAATGCCATTGAGGTCGATCCCAAAAATAAGATCCCCGCACATACCATTGAGGCAGCCTGTGCAGGATGCGGCACATGCGGGGCTGAATGTAATCATCATGCCATTACAATGCGGCATTTTACTGATGAACAAATACTTGCCCAGGTTAATGCTGTGACAGAGGAGGATGCGGATAAAAAAATCGTGGCATTCTGTTGTAACTGGTGTTCCTATGCCGGTGCCGATTTTGCAGGTGTCAGCAGGATTCAGTATCCTCCCCTTGTAAGAATCATCAGAACTATGTGCAGCGGAAGAATTTCTGAAGAATTTGTTCTTCATGCCTTCAAACGAGGGGCAGCGGCAGTCCTAGTGGCCGGATGCCACCTGAACGATTGCCATTATATTAATGCAAATTACCAGACCTTGAAAAGGGTGGAAAAACTTTGGAAAAAACTCGAAAAAATGGGCATTGAGAAAGAAAGATTACAATTAGCATGGATAAGCGCCGCTGAAGGAGAGAAATTCGCCAATCAGATACGAAAAATGAAAGAAATTGTTGATGGAGTATCCCGACAGGATATCAGGAAAACTATTGAAGTGCTGGCAGAATGATAATGTAAAGAAAAAAGAGGAAAGAATCAATTCTTTGATGTTCTGCAAGAATCAATTTATTGATCACATGATTTTATCTATAGTATTACTCTAATTTACTTTTATTAACTCAGGATTCCCTATTTCTCTTAAATATTGTTTTTTTATTAATTGAAGATTTTCCAGGCTTCTTTTCGGATTAAAGACACGAATAACATCTACTGCATTTTTGCCAATATAAAAAACTCCTGTTGCAGCATCAAATGCTCCTAATGCAACATCAATCTTTATCCTTTGGGTTATCCTCTCAAACTTGTCCCAATCCAATTTGCAGGGAATCCTTATATACCCAAGTTCTTCAACCTCCAGATCAAAAAAGATCCCTTCTTTAACCTCCTTTAGAGAAAAATGTTTCTTCAGTTTGATCATTCCCTTTGCTTTGATTAATTTCCTTTCCTTACTGAAATGAAATCCTTCATTAAGGTAATAACATTGTAACTCCTGAATAATATTCTTTTTCTCAAAATTCTTGATCCTTATAACCGGATATGTAGCTCCTGAAACAGATATTTCACCAACCACAGCATGGAAACCTTTATCATATTTATTATTTATTTTCTCAGATATCTTCTCTATTGATCCGAGTGGATAATCTTCCTGCATAACCAGAAAATAAAATTCCGGTATATTCTTGATAACAATATCATTCCCTAACCCTGGAAATGGCTTCCATATTTTAAGAACAAATGTGTCGGGCAGGATATTTTCTTCTACAGTTGCTAAACGTTCTTTTTTATAAATGCAACCATAAATCCGGTCAGGTAATTTCGGTACCATATGACTTCATTTTAAAGATTTTAAGGAAAATAGCTGTGAAGAAAACCTGAAAATGTGAAAGTGAAATCTGGAATATCCTAAATATAATAAAAATAAGTCAATGCTGAAAATTAAATTTGCCAGGAATTCAAAAATCTACTGTTAAATATAATAAAAATACTCTGTTCAGTTGACTCAGGTATTATTCTTTAATATATTTACATAAATTAATTGCGCTGAATTTTTTGAAAAAATTATCAATGAAGAGATTGTTATTTGCAATCTTAATATTTCTGATTCCATCAGTTGCCGGTAATTCAATACATGCTCAATGCATACCTGACACGGTGCACTGTAAAGACACCCTCTTACCCGGAGAGATTTGCCCACTGATTATGCCGGATGGGTATGTAAATACACCCTATGAAGAAACCTTCACAGTGATTCCGCCTTCCAAGGCACAGACCAATTACGGTTTGGTTGACATTGTTAAAATTGTTGTCGACAGTGTTGGAAATCTTCCGCCCGGTATAGACTACTTTGCCAACAGTGATACTTTCTATGTCGACACTACTTATTGTGTATTGTTAAGTGGTACACCTCTGGTATCCGGGACATATGACCTCAGAATAAGGGTTATTCCATACATTTACACCCTTATAACCGGAGTTTTCAGGGGTGATCCGGTAGTTGATGATACTTCATTAACCATTACGATCCATGAACAGGCGGGGATTGAAGATTTTTCCGGTGTCGATTTTACAATACTGGATGCTACCCCCAATCCTTTCAGGAATACCACCAGGATTGGATTTTATACACGGAACCAGGATATTGTTGAACTCAGGATATATAATCTTCTCGGACAACTTATTTATAATGAAATAAATATATACGCATCAGGGAAGAATTGGTTTGATTATAATGGAGCAGGGTTTAACCCTGGAACATACCTCTACAGAATATCAAACAGCAGTAAATCCATCACCAGGAAACTCATCAGGCTGGAATAAATCAGAAATTCAAATTAAGTTT
The DNA here is from genome assembly GCA_001304505.1 of Bacteroides sp. SM23_62_1. GTDB lineage: Bacteria > Bacteroidota > Bacteroidia > Bacteroidales > SM23-62 > LJUQ01. The sequence continues at coordinate 6,718 of LJUQ01000163.1, read as the reverse complement.
CAGAGTTATATTTCTTGGTGGGTAAATATCGCCCGGTCTTGCCATATATTCTTTATTAAAGATATTCTTCATGATCAGGGCCACGGAAATGTTTTTTGATATATCAAACATTAACCTGGAGTCGATTACTGCATAACCACTATTATATTTCCCCCAGTAACCAGGAAATCCGGGCAGGATAAGCTCACCGAATAAAGGATCAAGAAATACCGCGTCAATGTTTTCCACCCGGCTGTTATATACAAATGTGCCTCCGATCGTAAATCTTTTATACTTCATTTCTGCATCAGCTTTTACAGAATGCCGGTTGCGGTATTTCAGAAACTTATCTTCTGCCCTTGCAGTATCCGGCAGGTTAAGGTCTATCGGATAAATATAGGTATAGCCCGCTGTAAGCATAAAAGGTAAACCAGAGAGTTCACCACTTCCGCCGGCGCTCAGATCAATCCCCGATATTCTCGCATTGCCGACATTTAATGCTTTAAAGCCGATATCATTTAATGTGGGTATCTGTCCTGGAGGTGCATAAACACCAAATGTAAATTCTATCATTTCCTGATATTCAGTCAAAAAACCAGCCAGATCAATAAAACCATTCCAGTGGCTTATCCGGAATCCCTGTTTGATGCCAATCTCAGCACTCCATCCCTTTTCTGATTCCAGACCGGGATTCGGGAAAATATTTAATGAACCCACAGTAGTCTGTGTATGTTTTTCCGCCACAGATGGGAACCTGTATCCCTGGCCGAATGATGCTCTCAAAAAAGAATAGTCTGCAATCTGGAAGTTCAGGCCAGTCCTGAATACCGGGCTTGAATATTCAATCCTTCCGTCAAGGGTATATCTTTCAAACCTGAGCCCAAGAGAAATTTTTAACCTGTTCAGCGGCTTTCCGTCCAGCTGGGTGAAAACGGCAGAGTTAAAACTGTTATGATCACCAAAAAGATTTGCATAAATATTTGACCAGGTAACAGAGATCCCTGATGTCCAGTCATATTTCTGACCAAATTTCTTGTGGAATTTATACTCTCCATATAACAATTCTGCTCTGTTATTTTTATCCGGCACATCCGGAAATTTATTGTTAACATGAAAAAACCTTGTTCTTACCGTATGCAGTGAACCATTATCCGACCTGTAGATAATATATGGATCAATATTAAACCTGCTGCCATTTAAAGCTGAGACAGCATCTGAAGCCTGGCGGTATGCACCTGAATCGGCATTCATCCAGATAAGGAAATCCGTTTTCTCAAGGAGCATACTGTTCAGGTTAAATCCGTATGATAATCCATTGATTTTCTTGTTACGGTGGTTCAGCTTGATATTCAACCTCCCCCTTCTTTCATTTTCATTTTCACGATATCCCTGATCGGTAAAAAGATTAGTACCTATTACCAGGTCTAATCTCTTTATTTTGCGGGAGTGTGAAAAACTTATCCCGGAAAATACTGGTTGTCTGTCCCACCAGATCAGTTCCTTTCTATGTGGATTCATATATATGCCACTGAAAATACTGAATTGAGTTTCAGGTTTTCGCGCTGGATAATCGGTCCGGATATTGAAAATCCCGTTCAGGGCAGAAGATCCATAGAGGACCGATGATGCTCCCTTGATTATCTCAATCTGGGAGATATTCTCAATCGGTAGGTAATCCCATTTTACATCCCCGGCATCGGCAGATATCAGGGGTAAATCATCGATCAGCACCAGTACACGGCTCCCGGCACCATAGCTGTATCCACTGCCACCCCTGATAGAGGGCTGGCCATCTATCACATCCACTCCCGGCGTCTGCCGGATCACGGATTCAAGGGTGAGGGCGTTTGTATTGTCAATCCTGCCTGGCTTGATTATCTCCAATGATACCATGACATCAGAAAGCTTCTGCTCATACTTCCCCGCACTTACGACAACAACATCCAGCATTGTATAGGATAGTTTCAAACAGATATCGGAATATATCGTATCATATCCTGTAATATCAATCGTTACTTTTTTCGGTTCATAACCGATATAACTGTATGTAATTACTGGTTTGTTACTTTTAACATGAACCGAGTAATATCCCTCTATATCCGTAACAGTGCCGCTGCCATCATCCAGGAGAATACCCGCACCGATGAGTGGTTCATGTGTCAGCGAATCGGTTATCCTCCCCATGATAACCGCACTTTTTTGAGCAGAAGAGAGCGAAATAACTACATTAAGGATCAGGATGATAACATGTTTTTTCATGCGTATTTCACCCGGTTTATGCAAAGATAAATTTGATAAAATCGAAATCAGAGAATCGAAATTCGAAACCTCCCTGACCGGCAGGCAGGCAAAACCGAAATGCTGAAAAGCGAAATCTTTCAAACTGAATCGTTCAAATCCGACATGGATTCGGGAACAGAAAGATCGTAATTAGTAACCATCATTATACTCTTCACATTATTCCCTGTTCAACTTTGAACTTTGAACTATTCCCTTACTTCAACAGTTCTGCTTCCCCTCCCCCGTGTATCGAAAGCTTTCAGTTTAACCGTCCCGGTAACACTTACAGGATTTTCATACAGTGTTGATCTGTTTGTTGGTTCGGATTCATCGGTTGTATACCTTATTTCCAGCCCCGGGAAAGTAATGTTTGCATACAGTTGTCCATCCTGAATGACAGCTCCCGGTGGTGGAATCCTGTAACGGAATCCTCCAAAGATATAATCCAGCCTTGGCAGTTCACGTTGCCCTATCGTGTTGGCAAAGATATTCCAGTCTTTATCAATTGCTTTGATTCTTTCTTCAACATCAGGTATGGATGCCCATTCAGTCTGTCCAACCCATGCTCTTTCTGCCAGCCCAATCATTTTCGGGAGGTACAGGTATTCCGCCATTTCCTGCCCTCTAATGGTCTCGCTCCATAATTGCCCCTGCAAACCAAGTATATTTTCTTTTGCCTCAGGCTTCAGTCTTTCCATATCTTTAAAGTCAACCTCAGGATTAAAAGGCTGACCCCTTGTATTGATGAACGATGATCTAAAAAAATCGAAAGGGATAAATTCAAACGCTTTGCGTGTATCTACATAACCTCCCCAGTATAGTCCCGGTTCCTCCGGTTGATGATTACAGGCCAGGTCAAAATAGAAATTTGTGACATTGCACAGGATAACTGGGTATCCGCCATTTGCTAGCCTGTAACCAAGATCAAGGTTTTCATCCAGACTATTCCATACATAAGGGAAAACCTGGTGTCCGATTAATTCAGGATTGGGCTCCCACTCATCACCACCCAGGGATCTCATTGCAACTTCTTCCCAGCCTGCAGCAATTAATCCATGTTCTTCAAGAATTTCAGCAATCCTTCCAAAAAAATAAGCCTGCAGATTCGTTATACCTCCAACAGAAGGATTATTAAAGAGAAATTGATTACATGCAGGTGATCCCTCCCATACACCACGGGGAACTTCATCACCACCGGTATGGATAGTAGTTAATGGAACACCGGCATCTTTATACATTTCAATGATTTCTTCAACAACACTTTCATAAAAGGTATAGACAGATTCTTTACAAACACAAACGACATTGTCATTATAATTTTGTGCAGATGAATAATTTGAAGTGTCTGAAGGATCGATGAGCCTGAATCTTTCAGCCCCTTCTTCCATTCCTTCCCTTAATAATCGATGATAACGAACCTCCATTGCCCTGATTGCTGCCCTGGCATGTCCAGGCATGTTGATTTCCGGAATAACTTTAACATGGCGGGTATGTGCAAATTGCAGAATTTCAATAAAATCTTCGCGTGAAAGATAACCACTGCCATATGAAGTTTCAGGATCTGCAAATGGCCCGGAACCGTAGGCAGGTGGAAGAAAGACCGATCCATTCATACTGTGTCCGCGATATCCACCAACTTCTGTCAGTTCTGGTATATTCCTTATCTCAAGACGCCATCCCTCATCATCAGTAAGATGCAAATGAAGATGATTAAGTTTGTAAAACGACATAATCTCAATCAGTTTCATGATCGTTTGTTTACTATTGAAGTTCCTTGCCAAATCAAGGTGCATACCCCTGTATTCAAATGCGGGTGCATCGGAGATAGAAAGTGCATCAATTTCAAGCTCAGGTTGTGCTTTATGGAAGACTTCAAGAGGAAGCAATGCTTTCAGACTCTGGATTCCATAAAAGATCCCAGCATTGTCACTCCCGGTAATGATGATTCCCCTGTCGGGTGTTGATTCCAGCTTATACGCCTCCTTGGTCCTGTCATTCACATTAACTTCTCCAACTTTCAGAGCAATGATCCCCGGTCCGCTTACTGAACTTTTCATCACCATGGGTTCCTTTCCAAACACATTTTCAAGAATTTTTGCCAGAATCCCGGCTTCCCCCTCCAAACCTTCTTCATAATGGACCATCACTCCTTCACCGATGACAACCTTCCTGCCTGAAGTGGCCATCAACACAGGTGATGGAATGATCTTTTGCAATTGATCCGTCCCAACCCTGGTTGTTGTTTGGTTTACGAAATATTGCCATTCCGGTGTGGGCAATGGCATATCTGCCACAAAGGGATATACTCTTTCCAGATCCGGGAATGGTTTGACCTGATAGTTCTTCACAGGAACACAGGCCAGTTCTTCATTATTTTCATCGGAAAAAACAAAAAACAATCCCTGAGGAGTATCTGATACGTTAATGATCCAACCCCTTCCATCAAACCTTATCCTTGCAGTATCTCCAGGTATGAGCTTAAATTCTTTTGAAGGAGTTATGCAAAACAGATCTCCATTAATATGATTTACATTCACATCCCCAATAATTGACTCCTGTATAATTCGTCTTGGCAACTGGTTATAATAGAGGACCCAGCCGGCACTGTCAAATGTAAACCGGCTGTTGTTGATAATCACAAATTCTGCAGTGAAGAAAGACCTTTCAGTTTGATTATTGGTGATAAGTTCCCAGCTTATATGGATATTATTTTCTTCCGGCAACCGGCCTGCAGGACCCTTACAACCTGAAATTGAGAGAAAGGCTAAAATTCCTGCAATTAAATAAATTATTTTTTTCATGTCTCTGATAATTATTGTTTAAAATGAATCAACTATTTTAGAAGGGATTATAGTTTAGTTTTTACCGATTATAAATTTATTAATAATTTATTTACCACATAGAACACAGAGATTAAACACGGAGAGCACAGAGTTTTAAACAGGCTATGTGGCCTCTGTGTATAACATTGATTACTATCTGGTTAAATATTAACATTCCCATAATCATGAACCAATCCACCCCACATACATCAGTCAAATCCGGCCGTATCATTTCCCTTGATGCCTTACGCGGCTTTACAATAGCAGCTATGGTAATTGTTAACGATCCCGGATCATGGCGACATGTTTATCCACCCCTTCTGCACGCAGATTGGAATGGTTGCACATTAACTGACCTGGTCTTTCCCTTTTTCCTTTTTATAGTCGGTGTATCTATTGCTTTTGCCTATACCAAAAGGCTTGAAGCAAATGTTCCCATGGGAAATATTTACCGGAAAATAATTACCCGTTCGATTACCATTTACCTGCTGGGGCTGTTTCTGTGGCTGGCACCTGATTTTGATTTCACCTCCATCCGCTGGACCGGTGTTCTTCAGCGTATTTCAATTGTATTTCTTGTCTGCGCAATATTATTCCTGAAAACCAGCTGGCAGACACAGGTAAAAATAGGTGTGATTACACTTTTAGCATACTGGATAATAATGGCATACATACCTGTACCCGGGATAGGTAAACCCGACCTGTCTGTCCCGGAAAAGAACTGGGCAAATTTCCTGGATTCAATCCTGTTACCCGGTGTGATGTGGCAGGATACCTGGGACCCGGAGGGGATACTCAGTACCCTCCCTTCTATAGTTACCGGGATAACCGGTATGTTGGTGGGTAAAATATACCTGTCGGTAAAAGATGAAGATAAAAGACTGGTATGGCTCTTCTTTTCAGGATTTATGATGTTCATTGCCGGTGGTATATGGAACTGGTTTTTCCCTATCAACAAAAATATCTGGACCAGTTCCTATGTATTATACACCTCCGGTGCTGCAACCCTGGGTTTTGCAGCCTGTATCCTGATTGTCGATATAAAAGGTTATACACGCTGGACTCACCTTGGCAGGGTATATGGCGCCAATGCCATCACCTCCTATGTGCTTGCCGGCATATTAACAGTTATATTCTATAATGATATCATTGGCGGAGCTTCTCTCAATGGATTATTTATGGATGCACTTACAGGTATCGGTTTCACCCCCAAACTGGTATCTTTCATGTATGCATTCCTCTATATGTTGATCATCTATGTGCCCGCATTGATTATGTACAGGTACAAGATTTTTATTAAAGTTTAGTCATGGAGCATGGAGTAGCAAACAAAAGGATTAAAGAATATGGAGGGAGGGAGGGAAGGTGAAGGAGCGAAGGAACGAAGGAGGGAAGGAGCGAAGGAGCGAAGGAGTGAAAGAACGAAGGAGCGAAGGAGTGAAGGAGCGAAAGAGCGAAGGAGCGAAAGAGCGAAGGAGTGAAAGAACGAAGGAGCGAAGGAGTGAAGGAGCGAAAGAGCGAAGGAGCGAGGGAGTGAAGGAGCGAAGGAGTGAAAGAGCGAAAGAACGAAGGAGCGAAGGAGTGAAAGAGCGAAAGAACGAAGGAGCGAAGGAGTGAAAGAGCGAAAGAACGAAGGA
>LJUQ01000162.1 GCA_001304505.1 Bacteroides sp. SM23_62_1 | reverse complement strand
ATTTTTTTATTTACCTGTTCAACAATCTGAATATTCCGGTTAATATTCAACAAGCTGCAAGAATTTTTATGACTTCAGTCTACCTCATTGTTCTTCTTGGTCTTTTTTTTTATTTCAGGAAGAAGGTATCTGCTAAATTCCTGATTATTATTGGATCTATACTTTGCCTTTTAATCATACAATTAATTGTTAAACATAAGCTTCCTCACTTCTCTGTCTATTTCCTTGTAATCTTTTTAATCTTCTATTATTTTTATTTAAGTGAAAGAGAAATAATCCATTTTCTTAATATAACTTTCCTCGTATATTTCATCTTTTCTTTTATTCTGTTTCTATTTCCTACATTACCATTCATCAACTATGAATATCACTCCTATCCGAACCGTTTCATTCCATGGGTGACCAGGTTTTTGGGTATTGAAGGTTCACCTGCAGCCATTGATGCGTATGCTTTTTTGTTATTAATCGTGAATGTCAGGTATCTGAAAAAAAATCCTGATCCGGTTCTGCTGTTAACTACTCTAATCAGTATTATCACCATTCTTTGGACCTCCAGCCTTTCTCCCTTATTTGCAATTACCCTTGCTTTCATTTTCAGTTATTTTTTATATAGATATTCTATCATCAGTATCTCCCTGGTAAGCTTTTTACCTGTCATATCCATATATCTTTACAGAATGATGGGTATGGATATGAAATGGTTTTGGGTAGAGTTTACCCAAAGGAGAATCCAGATATGGGATGCCATGTTCACTGAATTTCAAAATAAGAGTATTCTTGAAAAGCTTTTTGGTGTTATTGATCCCATACAGGTGGAATCCTATGCCGGGATAACAAATAATCCACATAACTTTGCATTGTTTACCTTGTTTATTGCAGGTATCATCTTCAGTATTCTTGTATTTGTTGTGCTGGTTATAAGCGTTAGAAAAATAATAAATAAGCCAGATCTTTTAATCATTTATTTTATTCTCTTTTCATCCTATACAAACAGATATATTATTTCTCTTTACAATCCGGTATTCATAATTGCATTATTGTATTATATTAATTCTAAGAGAACTGAACCACATAGAAATATATTATGAATTCAGGTACTTTAATAAGCGTGATCATTCCAACCTATAAAAGACCAGAAAGGCTGAAATTTGCTATTGAAAGTGTTCTGAATCAAACCTACCTGAACTGGGAGTTAGTCATTGTAGATGATAACCCACCCGACAGTAATGAACGGCAAAAAACTATGGAGATGGTTCGGCATTATATATCTGATAAAAGAATTAAATATTTTAAGAACATAAAAAATCTTGGAGGATCAGGTGCAAGAAATGTTGGGATTAACTATGCCAAAGGAGAATATCTTTCATTTTTAGATGATGATGATGAATATATGCCGCGAAAGCTTGAAAAACAGGTTGAATTATTCAGGACCAGCACTTATGAAAATCTGGGAGTTGTCTATTGCGGGTATAAAAGTGTGGATGCAAATGGAAAACCATTAAGTTTTATTAATTACCGTGTGAAAGGGAAAGCATTTGTTCCCCACCTCATAAGAAACATAACACCCACACCAACCATCCTTATAAAAAAAAGAATAATAGATGAAGCAGGAGGATTTAATCAGGCACTGAAAAGTGGCCAGGAATATGAGTTAATGTTAAGGATTTTTCAAAAAGGATATGAAATTGATTATGTTGATGAGATACTGGTAATATTTCATCTGCATGATGATGAAAGGATCTCAACAGGTCAGAATAAAATCAATGGTACTATTGAAATTCATAAAATACAGGAAAAATATTTTGAATTTTTAAAAAAAAGTGAAATTAAAAAGATTAACCATGGATATTATCTTTCCTTGTACAGACAATTTATGGTTAAAGATGATAAAAGAAATGCAGTCACATATTTCAAGAAAGCGATTAAAGAGGATCCCATTAGATCAGATAATGTGATTGAATCTTTGGCTTTCCTTGTGGGTTATTCTTCCGTTTTAAGATTGAAAAAAAATCTTCATTTATTATTAAGGTTTTGTAAATCACTCTTTAAGAAAGGATAAAGATGAGATTCTCACAGAAGGATGTATAAAAATGATACCAAATAGCGAATAGAATTTTGATGTTCAAATATATATGACTTCAGACTATTTTCTGGTAAAGTAAAGCGTATTTGTTATAACCCAGTGCAAATCAAAAGTATTTAATTTAAATACATAGGACAGTTTGGAATTATGAAAAATCTGATTTATATATTAACTGACTATAAAGATTATTTTGGATCGAAAATTATAACCTTTCCTCACCGCAGTGGTATGGATAAGGACATGTTAAAACAATATTTAAAAGAGAAGCAGTTTGAAGTAATTTACTTAAGTTTTCCGGAAATTGATTTACGGAAACACGATTTTCGTAACAGATTTGTTTTATATACTTCTACTGAAGATTTCGGTTATTATTACAAAAGCTACATTGAAGACCTTATTCATGCTCTTTCTCTACAGGGAGCCTTCCTGATTCCCCCATATAGATTTCTAAGAGCCACAAATAATAAAGTATTTATGGAGATGCTAAGAGATCTGTCAGATTTAAATGATCTCAAAAATATCAGATCAAAATATTTTGGATCATTGGGAGGGTTACTGAAGAATTTAGGTGAATTTACCGACGATCCGTATGTGATAAAGAAGGCAGCTGGTGCCGGAAGTTCCGGAGTATATTTATCGAAGAACAGAAGTGATCTCATTAAAAAATGCAAGAGAGTAAGTAGAACAAAACATTTAAGGGGAAGAATCCTTGAATATGCCAGATCTTTGAAACATAAAAATTATTATCCGGATTCAAAATACAGGAATAAATTTATCGTACAAAATTTTATTAAGAATTTAAAGAATGATTGGAAAGTGCTAATTTATGGTGATAAATACTACATTTTTCAAAGAGGAGTCCGGGAAAATGATTTTCGTGCAAGTGGTAGTAGAAAATTTATCTTTACTGAAGAAATTCCACAAGGAATCTTAGAATTTTGTAAGAAAATATTTGAACATTTCAATGTTCCGAACATATCCCTTGATATAGCATTTGATGGTAATGAGTTTTATTTACTGGAATTCCAGGGATTATATTATGGGACATATGGCCTTGAACACTCACCATTTTATTACTTATATGAAAATGCAGGTTGGAAAATCATCCATGAAAAGTCCATACTTGAACAGGTATTTGCAGAAAGCATTGTTTCATTTATTTATTTGAATTATATGAACAAGATTTGAGTTTAGATAAACATCTTCAACACAATTTATAATAACATATATTTTATTCTTCCATTCAAACTTAAATAATATAAAATAAACCTCTTAGTAATTATTAATGAAGAAGATTCTTTTCCTGATAACAAATATGGATACAGGTGGTGCTGAAAGGGTTTTCTCTCATCTAATCAATGGATTAGTAAAAGATAAACATGAGATCCATTTGCTTCTTTTTGATGAAAAGATTACTTATCCTTTACATGAGGGACTTAAAATAAAAACCTTATCAAAAGAAAGATCCAGTGCATTTTTAAAATTGCTCGAATTACCTTTTTTAGCAAGTAAACTTAAGAGGTATATCAAAAACCACCAGATTGGTACCGTTATATCATTCCTTTATCGTCCGAATTATGTAAACCTTATTTCCAAGCTTTTAGGTTCCATGCATAAAAGTATCATTGGGATTCGAAGCACCACATCAATATTTTACACCAGTCTGGGATTAATCGGTAAAATAAATCTCTTTCTTATTAAAACATTATTTGGAAGGGCGGAACTAATAATATCCAACTCTCAGGGTGTTAAAATAGACTTAGACAGACATTTTCATTTCAGTAATGAACATATTGTTATTCCAAATCCTGTTGATCTGGAATTTATTGAAAAATACAAAACAAGGGATATCAATGGTTTTGATTTTCGAGCTGATAAAAAATATATTATATCAGTTGGACGGTTGATCCCGCTTAAAAGAAATAAAGATTTAATATTTGCTCTTCATGAAATTCTTGATGAAGCGAAAGAATATGAAATCATTTTTCTGGGAGAGGGTGATCAAAGAACGTGTCTTGAACAAATTGCACGTGAGCTTGGGATTGACACCAGTGTTCACCTGCTGGGTATGGTGAATAATCCATATCAGTATATTGGTAAATCAGACATTTTTGTACTCAATTCTGAAACTGAAGGTTTCCCAAATGTATTGATTGAAGCAATGGCATGTAAGATACCGGTTATTTCAACGGATTGTGAAAGTGGTCCGAGGGAGATACTTGCACCTGGTACCGATTTTGAGTATCACCTGGCGGATCATATTGAACTGGCCAAATATGGTATTCTGGTGCCTGTTAAAAATCAAAAATTATTGTCGAAAGCCCTGCTCAAATTAATCCGGGATCCTGAGTTATGGAAAAAGTACGCAGATGCAGCATATACACGTGCACAATCTTATTCAAAAGAGGTAGTTTTAAAAGATTATTTTAAAGTACTTCTGAATGAAAATTAAAATCGTTCTGGTTGGTAATGATACATGGGCAATGTATAATTTCAGACTATACCTGATTAAATTTTTCCAGCGAAACAATTTTGAGGTTTATGTCATTTCTCCGAGGGATGAGTATTTTGAAACCCTTGAGAAGCATTGTCCGGTTTTTAATCCTCACTTTGATAAGAAAGGGATTAATCCATTCAGAGATATCGCAACCATTATAAGTTATTATAAGCTCTACAGGCAAATTCAACCGGATATTATATTTCATTATACTGTAAAACCGATCATATATGGATCTCTTGCAGCCAGGATTTTAAAAATACCTTCTGTTGCCATTTCCACCGGACTCGGCTATGTGTTTATCAGGGGAGGACTTTTGTCCGGATTTGTTAAAATTTTGTATAGATTTTCGTTAAAGTTTGCTGCCAGAGTATATTTTTTAAATGAAGATGATAGATTATTTTTTATCTCAAATGGAATTGTTGAATCATCAAATTCATATGTATTACCAGGAGAAGGAATAGATACAGATGAATTTAAACCTGTGGAACAACCAAGGAGTTCTGATAAGTTCATTTTTCTCATTGCAGCAAGGATGTTGTGGGATAAAGGAATTGGTGAATTTGTTGAAGCGGCGAAAATCCTTAAAAGAAAATATAACAACCTGGAATTTCATCTCCTTGGATTTTTGGAGGTCGAAAATCCTACTGCTATTACTAAAAAAGAGATGGAAAGATGGATTGGTGAAGGCCATATTAAATATCTCGGCGTAAGTGATAATGTGAGAAAATATCTCGAATATGCAAACTGCGTGGTCCTGCCCTCCTATAGAGAGGGGATTTCAAGGACTTTGCTGGAAGCCGCAGCAATGGAAATCCCTATTATTACAACAGATGTTCCGGGATGCAGAGATATTGTTGATAATGGAATAAATGGATTTCTTTGCAAAGTCAAAGACCCTCTTGATTTAGCAAATAAGATGGGAAAAATGATTGGATTAAGCAGCAGTGAGAGAATAGAAATGGGAAGAAGAGGCAGGCAAAAAATATTGAATAAGTTTGATTCACAATTAGTTATTAAGGAATATATGCAAACAATAGAAAATTTCGTGAAAAATTCTGATATGTAAAATCCTGAAAAAATCCAATTCAGGATGTTAAATGATATGCTTTAAATATGAATAGAATCTTTAAATATTTTTTGCAGGGTAATGAATAAATATAAAGTTGAGATACTGAATATCAATCTGATCATTCTTTTTTTTCTGTTCCGAACGGCAATTCCCCTGTTAAAATATCCTTTCTTATTATTATACGGTATTTTTACTATTTATTGTTTAATTCATTACAGAGACAGGATAGTCTCCTCGTTAATTGATTTTGCCCGCACCTATTTGATTGCATTTATTCTTGCCCTTATCCTGATACTTTCCTTTCTTCTGTCTAATAAACTCTATTTGATCATTTTCAAGGATTTGGTTGACACATTTATTTTATTATCAATGTTTTTTCTATTAACAATTGTTATAAACACAAAAAATGAATTCAATATTCTATTTCAGAATCTGATTAAACTCATCATATTATTTGCCTTCCTTATTTCAGTCTATCGAATCATAGATTTTCTGTACGGTCTATCTGATCATGAAATTGTCCCCTTAAATATTCCTTCTGATTCCCGAAGATACAAATCACCGTATATTGATAAGAATTTTGCCTCACTACCGATTTTTTTCGGTATAGTTGGTATCATTTATTTATTAAATAAAAGAGATAAAACTTTACCCGGGGTAATATATAACCTGTTACTTCTTATTTTTTCAGCAATTATTCTTTTTTCAGGATCAAGAAGGGGAATGTTTGCATTATTATGTATCCTTCTGTTTTTGGTGATAGTGTATATAATAGCTGCGATTCGAAAAAATGATTTATTATTAAAACAAGGTGCAAATTTGAAATATTTTTTTCTATCCTTTATTATCCTGATAATCATTTCCTACACTTATATATTTCATACTTCTTACCGGTTCAAGGCTAAAACGTTTGAATTCCTGCATGTGAGCAATATTTCCCGTGTAAGAGATAAAATTACTCAGACTATATCTTTTTACGCCGTTACATTAAAAAGAACAACTACTTATGCGGAACTTTATAATAGAATCTGGACCTATAACTTTGACCCCAAAGATCCTGACAGTGGATGGGGAAGCAACAATTATCAGACAATTTTTCCATTAACCGGCGAAAACGTGGAAATAGTCCCCGATAGCGCAAAAGGATATTATCTTGATAAAACCAGCCTTTCAGGATCATATAATAATAATGCTTTTTCAATTACACCGATAGCCCTGGACACTTTGGACAGAGGAGAGTCCTTTTATGCTTCTGTGTATTGTTTTGTATCACCTGATTTTAATGGAACCCTGGCAGGAATTGCATCAGTAGGGGCAGCGGAAGGCAGTATATCCGATCTATATGATATGGCAAGAAAAGGCATATGGCAAAAGTTATCTTTTTTATGCTATGGTTCTGGAGGTAACATTATTATTAATTTATTACTTACCAAAGAAAATGAGTGGAATTTTTCGAATTTACAGGGTTATGTGATTTTTGCCTATCCTCAGTATAAGCCATTCGATCCAAAAAATCCTGAAACATGGGGGACAAGGAGATCAATCATAACGCATAATATACCTCTGAAGGAACTTGGATTACCGGAATCAACAACAGGATATTTGATGGATAGCACCTGTAATGCATCTACCTGGAGCGGGAATGCATATTCATATACAATAATTGGGCAGGATAGTGTAAAGACGGGAGATCGTCTTAATGCATCTGTTTTTTGTTTTGTTTCCGAGGAATTCGATGGAACATGGGTAAGGTTATTATGTGAGGGGGAAACTGTTGGAGAATCCAGGGATGAATATGATTTGCATAAAAAAGGAGAATGGCAGGAACTAAATATTAAAGTTGATTGTGAGAATGGTGAAGCAAGGACATATTTATATTTCTCGAAATATGGAGTAAAAGATTTTTCATCGTTGAAAGGCTATGTCATATTTGCATATCCACGGGTTCAAATAATACATAGTACTGATAGTGCAGAGCAATCGTCAACGATGTCCGAAAATCGAATAAATCAAAATTATAAAACACCACCGATAAACAAATTTAATCCAAATCTTATTGATAGGGATAAAGTTATTATTTCAGAACTGCAATTCAACAATAATGATTCAAAAACTGCAACATCAGATGAATATCATATTGTTGGAGAACTGAGCAGATGGGAATCAGAACCTTTTAAAAAAGCTTGTGTATTGGAGAATCCCGTCACAATGGCATGGATAATTTCGAATTACCAAATTGATAGGGACCCGATAAGAAACCTGGTTGCGAATATTATTTCAGAAGACACAACTTACACAGGGTATCAGTCAGATATCATTATTGATACTATTACAACCAGCTTCCTGAGCAGCCGTATCGATCGCTGGCAATTTGCATGGCAGATTTTTAGCAAGGAATATAATTGGCTGAAAAAAATAATTGGTGGGGGATTTGTTCATTTAAACTGGTATGGTTTTTATTTCTCAGGTGATAAAACCGCCAGTGATTATCCTCATAATCCATTTCTATCCATTCTACTTTATTCCGGGATTCTTGGATTAATTATTTACATCTTTTTTATATATAAAGTCGTCTTTTACTATTTCAGATATTACAGGGAGTATACTGTATTATTTATTTACTTTATTCTGACATACTTTTTTACTTTTTTCAGTGGGGGAAATCCCTTTAATCCCCCTATGATGGGCTTTTTTGTAATCCTTCCATTTTTTATCCATTATCTGGAACAGAAAAACAAAATGAAGAGGCCCGATATTCATGAATAATCTGCGATTTAGATAGTACTGGTAAAGAAAATAGTATGAGCAATTCCAATTCAAACTTCAATATGTCCAATATCCTGATAACAGGCGCAAATAGTTTTGTCGGGACCAATTATATCAGGTATTCAAAATACAAAAAAATCCGGGAAGTTTGCCTGCTTGAAAACAAACCGGAAAATCTGGATTTTACAGGAGTTGATGTCGTACTTCATGTTGCTGCCATTGTGCACCAGGAAAAGAAATTTCATGAATCCGAGTACTTTCGGATTAACCGGGATTTATGCCTGGAGGTTGCCGGGAGAGCAAAGGATGCAGGAGTGAAACAGTTTGTGTTTCTAAGTACAATTAAAGTTTACGGCGAATTCAAATCCGGTATATCTATTTGGAATGAAAATAGTGAGTGTTATCCGGAGGATGGCTATGGCAGAAGTAAATATGAGGCGGAACTTGGATTATTGAAGCTTGGATCAAGGGATTTCATTGTTTCCATTATCCGGACGCCACTTATTTATGGGATAGGAGTTAAAGCAAATATGCTGAGCATTATAACGCTGGTTGATAATATACCGGTTTTACCCTTTGGCAAAGTAAATAACAAACGGCATTTTACTTATATTGAGAATCTTGTAAAGCTTATTGACAGGATTATTGAACGAAAAGCATCAGGATTATTTATTGCCATGGATACCAGATCATTGTCAACTACTGAACTAGTGGAACTTATATCAGACGGATTAGGGAAAAAGAGGATATTATTTCGTCTCCCCCGTTTTATAATCAAAGTTGGAATGATAGTTATACCAAAGATCTTTGACAGGTTATACGGTTCGTTCGAAATTGATAATACCAAAACCTTGAAAGAACTGGATTTCTTTCCTCCTTTCAAACCAGAAATAGGTATAAAAAGAATGGTACAGGACTATAAAAATCAAAAAAATCAGAAAGGAAGAATTAGATTCAGTACTTTATGAATTTTACAAGAGATAATATTCTTGTTTATTTATAATAAAGTGTTGTGCGATTAAATCCACGATAGTGATAATGAGGAATTTGTAGAGGCGCGCCGCGGCGCGCCTCTACAAAGAATCTATAATTCAATTGCTTAGCTCTTTCAATCGCACAATACGTTTATAATAATATAAAAGTTCTTATCTATTGAAAATTGTTCTCTGCATTTCCATCGGGCTTGTAATATTATCCTTTCTTTTGACGTGCCTGATTAGACATCTGGCTATACGTCATAAGATCCTCGACATTCCAGGTGAACGAAGTTCACATGAGATACCAACTCCAAGGGGAGGAGGTCTTGCCATTATCATATCGTGGTATCTTGGAATTACGCTAATGTTCTTCCTGAACAAACTGGATAAAGAGCTCTACTTTGCATTACTGACAGGAATATTGCTGGCTGCAATCAGCCTGCTGGATGATATGTTTTCACTTAAGCCCTTTGTACGGATAATTATCCAGTCCATTACTGCCATTGTTTCACTAATCCTTATTGGTGGGATAGGACCGGTTCATTTTATGGGATATGATATCAATAATCCTTTCATTCTTTACCCGTTAACTATCCTTGGAATAATATGGTTCATTAACCTTTTCAATTTCATGGATGGTATTGATGCCTATGCTTCCATTGAAACAATATTTATCGCCGGAGGTATGTTTATATTCGTCCGCGACCCGGTTCTCATTGTATTAATGGCATCGGTCTTTGGTTTTCTTTTCTGGAATTGGCCTAAAGCAAGAATATTTATGGGCGATGTAGGTAGTACACAACTTGGATTTGTCCTGATTATTCTGGGTATATACTTTCATAATACAACCGGTTTCAGCATGATCTTCTGGATCATACTATCCTCTTTATTCTGGTTTGATGCAACATTAACCCTGCTCCGCAGGTTGGTGAAAAAGGAAAAACTGAGCCAGGCCCATAAAAAACATGCCTACCAGCGAATTGTACAGGCAGGATTTTCACATTCAAAAACGACATACTTTTCTCTATTTGTAAACTGTTTTATTCTTGCTAATGTATCCATAGCTTTTT
>LJUQ01000020.1 GCA_001304505.1 Bacteroides sp. SM23_62_1 | reverse complement strand
TTATATACAATGAATCCAATGGAAAGGTTTGCCCCTCTCCATCCCGACCTGGTTATAAACCTTGCAGCATCGCCCTTTTCCTTCACAAAATTCGAAACAAAGAAATCTATTTTCATTAACACTGCAAAAAAATATGGTATCCCCGTCATCTATGTTAACCAGGTTGGTGGAAATACAGAGTTAATATTTGAAGGAGGTTCCCTGGCAATTAATTCTGCCGGTAAGATAATCAGGGAACTCCGATATTTTAACACTGAAACTTCTTACCTGGATACCGGGTTGTTATTCAGTAAAGACTCCAAACCGGTTGTTTCATCCCAGGTAGATCCCGCGGAAATGATGCATGATGCAATCATCCTCGGTTTGAAAGATTATTTTATAAAGAATGGATTTACAGATGCCATCATCGGACTATCGGGAGGTATAGATTCTGCCGTCACCCTCGTACTTGCTGCCCGTGCCCTTGGAAACGATCATGTTCGTGTCCTGCTTATGCCATCCGATTACTCCTCCGAGCATTCCATTCAGGATGCAGTAACCCTTTCTGAAAAAATGGGTATCCGTTATAATGTTATCAATATACAGAAGATTTTTGACCTGTTCCGAAAGGAGCTGGAAATCCTGTTTAAAAATAATCCTGAAAATATTGCAGAAGAAAATATTCAATCGAGGATACGAAATGTACTTCTTATGGCACTATCCAACAAGTTTGGGAATATACTCCTGAATACCAGCAATAAGAGTGAAACAGCGGTTGGCTATGGAACACTTTATGGTGATATGGCCGGCGGATTGGCTGTTCTCGGAGATGTATATAAAACAGATGTATACCGGTTGGCCAGATATATTAACAGGAAGGAAGAGATCATTCCAAACAAGATTCTTACGAAACCTCCGTCAGCTGAACTTAAACCGGGGCAAAAAGATACCGATTCACTGCCCGAATATGAAATACTTGATAAAATTCTATCTGAATACATTGAACATAACAAATCTGCAAAAGAGATCAGCCTGAATGGCTTTGATCCTGACCTTACAGAAAAGATCATCAGGATGGTTAACCAGAATGAATTTAAACGCTATCAATGCCCACCCGTCCTGAGAATCTCTTCCAAGGCTTTTGGCCCTGGAAGAAGAATGCCCCTCGTTGCGAAATATTAATTATCTGGAATGTTGGATGATTGGAATAGTGATTGAATGGCTCCATTGATGATTGAATAATAAAATACATTATCCCATTGCTCCATTATTCGATTATTCCAGTCATTAATGAATCTTTTTTTGTAAATTTGTGTGTTTTACAACATATTTTTATCAGGATGATGAAAGATCATAAAAACACAGAAAACAGCTGTATAGAAGATCAGATGTCAATTTTTGCGTTTCTCACACCCGCAGAAAGAGATTTGCTGAAAAAAAAATATATCTATCAGTATTATAAAAAAGGGGATATCATATTCAGGGAAGGAGATAAACCCACCGGATTGATTTGTTTATCTGAAGGTAAAGTTAAAGTCTTCAAGGAAGGTGTTGGTGGCCGTGAACAGATTGTACGAATGGCCAAACCGGTTGGCTTTATTGGTTACCGGGCACTTTTCGCAGAAGAAAATCATAATGCAACCGCTGTTGCCATTGAAGATTCAACCATCTGCACGATAGAAAAGGAAACTATATATAAACTGTTAAGGTCAAATCCCGAGCTGTGCCTGAGTATTATTAAAGCTTTTGCCACTGAACTGGGATTTTCTAATAACCGTACTGTTACGCTTACACAAAAGCATATCCGTGGACGACTGGCAGAATCCCTTATTTTCCTGAAAGATACATATGGATATGAAGAGGATGGTAAAACCATCAAAATATACCTCTCCAGGGAAGACATTGCCAATCTTTCGAATATGACAACCTCTAATGCTATCCGGACTCTCTCAACACTGGCACAGGAAGGAATTATCGGGATCGATGGAAGAAAGATAAAGATACTTGACCTCCCGAAGCTTGAGCGAATCAGTGAATTAGGATAAGAATGGTTATCCGATGATACACTGGTTCATTTATGCAGTCTCCTTCAGCCTGATATGGTTGCTCTCGTGGCTTCCCTCCCGGATCCTCTATATATTTTCCGATCTCTGTGCTTTCCTTCTCTGGTATGTATTTCCATACAGAAAAAAAGTCATCCTGAAAAACCTGGCCCTGTCATTCCCAGAAAAAAAGCCTGAAGAGCACAGGAAAATTGCAAAACGGTTTTACCACCACTTCTGCGACACTTTTATGGAGGCTATGTCTGCCATACATATGAATAAGGAAAAATTCAACAGGAGATATCGCTTTTTAAATATTGATTACCTGAATGATCTGTATGCTTCCGGGAAAGATATCATTTTAGTTCTGGGCCATTATGCAAACTGGGAATGGTTGTCACTGTTGCCCCTGCATACAGAATATACAATCCTGGCAATATATAAAACATTGCATAATAAATTCTTCGACAGGATGTTTATACGTCTGAGAGGGAAATTTGGAGTTGTTCCCGTACCAAAAGAGAAAGCACTCAGGATAATCATTGAATACCAGAAAAAACGTGACCCAATCATAACTTATTTCCTGGCCGACCAAAGGCCAAGGTGGAATGAGATCCAGTACTGGACCACTTTCATGAATCAGCCTACCCCTGTTATTCTTGGTCCTGAAAAAATTGCACCAAAACTGGATATGGTTGTATTATTTTTCCATATTAAAAGGGTCCGGAGAGGTTTTTACGAATCCACTTTTGTTCCACTCGTGATGGAACCTGCCAACATAGAATCCTATGAGATCACCAGGAAATACTACCAGAATCTCGAAAAGATGATCAGGGAAAATCCGGAATTTTACCTGTGGTCTCATGACCGCTGGAAGCATACTAAAAAGTATGAACAGTCTTTAAAATCATAAGGTTCTGAAGGAAAGGAACAATCCGGGATTATCCTATTTCCAGAAGCTCACAAAAAGAATCCTTCCCGTCAGGTAATCATACCTGTTATGTGTACTGTAATCTATTGATTTTAACTTACAGTATAGCCAGAGAAATGGTACAAGAAACATAAATAATTTCGAGGTCGTCTGTCTTTTATCGATTGAAAAATCCAGCCTGGTAAATTTCTTATTCAATCCAATATTCATATACTGGTCTATTGTCCTTGATGAGAAATGCTGTAATCCATCATTGTTTTTATGATCAAGCGGTTTAAAAGAATAGAAAAAACCTGCAAAAAGAAACCTGATCCTGGACTTCAGTGATAAGATATTTGGTGTGGAAAACACGAGTACTCCCTCATTTTTAAGTAACCGGTGAGATTCTTCGAAAAACTTAACATGATCATGGATATGTTCCATCACTTCAATCGCAATAATAATATCAAATGATCCTGATTCATAAGGTATTTCCTTTGTAATATCAGCTTCCTTACATTCAATCTCATCGAAATAAAACTTTTCCGGAAAGAGGTCACATGCCGACACATCATACCCTTCATCAAATATTCTTTTTGTGAACGCACCATGCCCGGCACCAATCTCAAGAATTCTTGGTTTATTGTATTGATTGGCAATTTTCTTGAAAAAATCGAAGAACCTTTCATGGATTCCTGGCATTGTTATAGGAATAATCTTCTTTTCCATCAAACTAAGTTATTTAAACATTTCCCGAACAGACCTGTTATTTTAGTCATTGAATGAGTTTAAAAAAAAAATGTGAGGCTAAAGCTAAATGATTCTATTATTCATATTAATCCCAGTCCAATAGCAATGATTCATTCAGAGTTATTATTCAACAATTCTTACCTGCTCCATTAATATCCTTCTCGCCTTATGAAGTACGCTCATAATCAAATATTTACAGAGATATATCCTGATATATAGGAGGGTTTTGAAATTGAATCTGTACTGATGAAGATTAATCTTACATAACCCTGTGCCATTAAGGCAGGTCTTCTAGGATACCTTCAATTTTCTTTAATGCTTCAGAAATGGTAAAATACTTTTCCACTCTTTCCCTTCCCTTCTTGCCAAGTTCAATTCTCAAATCTTCATTATCAGTGAGGTAGGATACTTTTTCGGCAAGCTCCTCAACATTTCCCATCTCAACCAGGAAACCTGTCCGGCCGTCATCAACAATTTCGGCAGAACTCCTGATATCAAAAGCGATTACAGGTTTTTCCTGGGCCATAGCTTCAACCATCACATATCCAAATCCTTCCCAGAGTGAGGTAAGAAGGAAAATATCAATTGACTGGTTAAAACTACGAATATCTTTAATAAAACCAAGAAATTTAACCTCTTTTTCAACGCTGTACGATTTCGCCAGTTTTTCCAACCTGTTTCTTAATTTCCCTGTTCCGGCAATAAGAAGTTTAAAACGGATTTTTTTACTTTTCAGTATGCGGGCCAGTTCAAGCAGATAAACATGCCCTTTTTCTTCAGTCAGGCGTCCTGCATTACCCAGAATGATTTCTCCGTCTGATCTCCTGTATATAAGTTTTGATCTGATCTGTCTGTATTCATCCAGGTCAATTCCATTATACACAACCCTTATCTTATTTTTATCAATCAGGTTAGGATTATTTAATAATATTGTCCTTTTTGTCTCTTCTGAATTAGCTATGATTTCAGATACCAGGTTACGGTAAATAAATCTATTAAGTGCTGTATTCCGAATAGGTATAGCACTCCCCCTGCGATAAATGACATTCTGAACACCTGCTATTTTTGCTGCCAGGCCAGCTGCTTTAAGATCCGAAGAAAGGTTAACAATCAATGTTTTGGTTTTTTCTCTGTTTAATATCCGGGCAATAGAACCGACTGTAAAAGGATTGAGGAAACTCAGGTTCGACACATTTACCTGATATCTGCGAATAGGTGTATTATGAAGTCTCTGATATAATTCACTATTCCTGCTCGTTATAACAAATACTTCATAACCGTTTGCTCTAAGCCGGGTGGAGATATCAAGGTGCCACTTCTCCCCACCGCCCCATGTTGGGAGACTGTTAAAGAAACATATCCTGTTTGTATCACTTCTTGTTTTTTCCCTGGTAATCCTTCTTAGTTTGGAATATTTCAGGAATGTTTCATGAGATGAATTAACACTGATAACCAGGCCATAGAAGCCATCAAGAAAGCCCAGCTTGATAAAATAATCACGAAAAAGCCTCCATAACGGATTGACAATGATATTTACCCTTGAAGCCCGTCTGCCCTCTTTATAAAGTGATGTTGCCACAATATCCGAGAACTTGTTGATCTGTTGAATATGTTCATATATTGAATAATATGAGTAATGCAGCAGATTCCCCCTGAGGAATTTTTTCGAGGTATTCCTGTCAAGGATAAATTTATCATGTGGATTCCTTCCGCCCCATTTACCTTTTCTGCTATCCCACAACCTGAGTTTCCTGGATGGATACCAGCTTGAATGACGGATCCATTTGCCACAATAATTTGTCAGCCGGTTAAAATAATAACCATCATATTCCCAATGATCCTTTACGTATAGAATGGATTCTTTGAGCCTTTCCGAAAGAATCTCATCCGCATCAAGTGAGAGGATATGTGGATACCTGGCATGGCTGATAGCCCAATTCTTTTGCTCTATATGTCCTACAAACGGATGCTGAATAAACTTTGCACCGAATTCACGGCAAATTTTCTCAGTATTATCGGTGGAGTATGAATCCACCACAACGATATCATCGGCAATTCCTTTGACTGATTCAAGGCACCTGCCAATGTTCTTTTCCTCATTATAAGTAATAATTACAACAGATATCTTCGGCATATATTCCTTATTTACTCCTGTTTAGCCTATGAAGTTCACGCAGTTTAACCTGCGTAAGAAAGATTGTATGGCCTGAAATGACGGTATTAACCATACCGTAAAAACCATCAAGGAATCCCAGTTTGATAAAAAAGAGCATTAGAAATTGAGCAAGAGGATGAAAAACAATTTTTATGATATTTGTCTTAATCCCTTTATCCAGAAGCATATGTGCATCCCTTTCGGTAACAATATTCATGATCTGGATATGTTCCCAGATATTCTTATATATGACACTATACAGATCTCCCGGAATTACACCTGTGGTTTTTGTTTCACCTGATATTGCAATCTTTTCGATTTCCGGGATAACCTGATGTGCCTCCTGTTTCTTTAATAATCTAACCTGGTAATCAGGATATAATCCTGAATGTTTCATCCATTGCCCGTAATAATTCTTCAATATGTTGATCCTGTATGCATCATTATTTAAAAGTTGCCGTTGATTGATGAGCGAATTCTTCAATTGACCTGAGAGATATTCATTACTTCGCAGGAATAGAAGATATTCCGGTTTCATACCTTCAACCGTTTTTCTTAGATCTTTCCCGATTTTTTCCGCATCACTGGTCTGATAATCTATTTCCTTATCCCGGCAAATCATCCTTGCTTTATCTGATTTTAACGGATCCAGTACAACAATAACATCAGTGATCTCATGGACAGATTTGATACACTTCTCAAAATCATCATTATCACTTCTGTAAATTATTATTGCAGTAATATCTGCCATGCGTTATGATTCCTGATAATAAATTCGTTGTACTCTGGTGCTGATGCCTGTCAGAATCTCATAGGGTATGGTATTAAGTAATTCCGACATTGCCCATACCGGCATTGATTCCCCAAATATAATCACTTCATCCCCTTCCTCAGCATTTACCGATGAAAGATCAACAAAACACATGTCCATACATATATTGCCGATTACCGGAGCCTGCGCTCCGTTTATTAAAAACCTGCCTTTGCCATTACCTAAACGCCTGTTTATGCCATCAGCATATCCAACCGGAATAATACCAATTCTTCGGTCATGTTTTTCCATACTTTCTCTGCTGTAGCCTACTGATTCCCCCTTTAAAACGGTTTTTATCTGCGAAATTGTACTTTTTAATGTACAAACATTTCGCAGTTCATTCCTTTTTAAAAGGCTGATACCATACAACCCTATTCCCAGCCTGACCATATCATACTGTGCTTCAGCAAATCGCTCTATTCCGGCTGAATTTAGTATGTGTCTTTTTATCCTGTATTGAAAAGCTGATATTAACTCATCGCTCATCGATTCAAAAAGCCTTATCTGATACCTTGTAAAATCATCATGCTCAGGCTGATCAGCAGTCGCAAGATGAGAGAATACAGTTTTGACTTCAAGGTGCTCATGATCTTTTAAAAATTCTATCAATGAACCCATTTCATCTTCCGAAAAACCCAGCCTGTGCATACCAGTATCCAGTTTAATATGAACAGGATAACTGATTATATGCTGCCTTCTGAGAATCTCCTCAAAACTTATCAGGCTTCTGAAATTATAGATTTCAGGTTCGAGATGATGATCGATCATTAATTCAAAACTTGTGATCTCAGGATTCATTACCAGGATGGGTAATGATATACCGGATTTTCTCAGTGTGATCCCCTCATCGGCAAATGCTACACACAACCAGTCTACATTCTGATACTGGAGGGCATTAGCGATTTCCCACGACCCGCTTCCGTAAGAAAATGCCTTGACCATTACCATGATACCGGTATCCGGCTCCAGCATGGAACGAAAAATGTTCAGGTTATGAACCAATGCTGTCAGATTTACCTCCATAACAGTACCGTGCGTCTTTTGCCGGAGTGCAAGGCTTATCTTCTCAAAATGAAAAGGCCTTGAACCTTTAATGAGAATAGCCTCATCGGAAAAGTTATGTCGTCTCAGCTGTTCTAGAAAATCATTCGTTGTCTGATAGAATATGCCTCTCTGAAATTGATGTTTCTGCCTTGATAGAGCTTCCCCGATACCAATAAACCGGCTTATACCTTTTTCTTTAATGATCCGTGATACTTCATGGTACAGGTTTTCCTCTGTTTTACCCGATTGAAATATATCAGAAAGAATAAGGGTTTTTAACCTGTGCTGGTTTTGTTGATTCAGAAAATCCAGTGCAATTGTCAGTGAGGCAAGATCGGAATTATAAGAATCATTGATCAGGGTACACTGGTTAATACCCTTGATGAGCTCCAGCCTCATTGCTACAGGGGAAAGCAAACCAAGGCCTTTTTTCACCAGGCTGATATCAACATCCAGCCAGAGAAGACAGGTGATAACGTGGGCTATGTTTTCCAGTGAAGCATCATCAGAAAATGGCACACTGACATCCCAGGTATTGTCCTTATAGGTTATTTCAAGAAGTGAAAATGTCCTGCTTTGTTTTTTCTTTCTTATAATTACATCTGCATCCTCAACTGACGACCAGGTGAAGCAATTTATATCTTTGCAAAGCTCCCGGACAAGCCTGTCAATTATCTCGTGATCGCGGCAGTAAATAATGGTACTGGACTGACTAAATAAAGTTAGTTTTTCCCATGCTTTTTCCTCATATGTCCTGAAATTTTCCTGGTGTGCTTCTTTGACGTTTGTGATGATGCCTATATCTGGACGGATGATGGGCTGAAGGTATTGCATCTCTCCAGGCTTAGAAATACCTGCTTCAAATATCCCAATATCATACCCTGAATCCAGCATCCAGACTGATAGCGGCACACCGACCTGAGAATTATAACTTTTTGGACTGCGTATGATCTTCATGGAACTGTGCAGGATCTGAAATAACCATTCCTTGACTATCGTTTTACCATTGCTGCCGGTTATACCAATAACAGGCATGGTACACCCTGACCGATGATGACACACAAAATCCTGCAATGCTCTGAGTGAATTGGATACACAGACAAGATTCACGTTCTTCGATTCTTTATACTCCTGTTCAATAGCCTCAACAAGAAAATTTTTCACACCTCTGCGGATCAATTCTCCGATGAACCTGTGTCCGTCATTTCGCTCACCACGAATTGCAACAAACAATGTATTGTCAGGTGCTGTTAGTGTCCGGCTATCAACTGAAATTTGTGAAAATGACGATTCGGGATCTCCTGAGATCATCCCATTTGTAGCCCTGCAAAGCTCATCAAGTGTATATGTCCTCATGATGCCTCTGTATTATTATAGCACTGTCTGCATAATGGTTCATACTCCTTTTTTTCGCCCAATAAAACGAGTTCCCTGCCTGCTGACTTTCGGTAGGAATATTGAGCAAGGTTACCACACCTCACACAGATTGCATGGACTTTTGTTATATATTCGGCCGTGGCCATCAACCCGGGCATAGGCCCGAATGGTTGTCCCCTGTAATCCATATCAAGGCCTGCTACAATTACCCTCACTCCCTGGTTGGCAAGCTGATTACACACCTCTATCAATCCCTGATCAAAAAACTGCGCTTCATCAATCCCGATAACATCCATATCCCGGGCCCTTGAAAGTATATCTGAGGCCTTAACAACCATTATGGAACGAATAGCTTTTTCATCATGAGATACCACCTTACTCCTGGAATATCTGTTTTCAAGGTAAGGCTTGAAAATTTCAACACGCTGCCTGGCTATGATTGCCCTTTTCAACCTCCTGATCAACTCTTCTGTTTTTCCTGAAAACATGGAACCTGTAATGACTTCAACCCAGCCTTTGTGGTGACCATTCATAATATTATTTTCAAAAACCATGGATCATGAAATTTATACTATGCCGCAAAACTGGCACTTCAGGACAGTTATACTTGAATATATATGATTTATCCACCCCTGTTCTTCCTGAATCATTTAATTTTCCTCTGTAAAAAGTTTAAATTTGTCTAAATTAATTAACAAATTTAAACTTTACAGGAGGGAACTCCCATGAACTTTTTTCATGAGTCTTTGAGTAGTTTTTCATGAAAAAACTTCATGTACGTTTATAATTATTTTTGTAAAATTAAAGAAATATACAACCTTTTGTGCGATTGACTGAAAGGCTCCTGATTAAGATCGTGCAAATAATTGATTACAAGGTTTTTCTGATATCGCAGACAAATTAAAAACAAATCGATGGAGAAAAAAAATAATATGCAAGAGCTCCTATCCGAAATTGACAGGATATCAAAAATTGTTAATCAGTATGATGAACCGTCAATGATCCCGAAAATTGAACGTGATCTCCTCCTGTCAGCTCTTCGTGATCTCTATGAGAAAATTGTATCACTTCCTGATACGATTAAGACCATTCAGGAACCCGGGAAGATCATTCATGCCGAAAAACAATCACCTGAAGAAGTGAAAGAGGAAGATGAAATGATAGAGTTTATTGATGAACAACCTGCAGAAGAGAAAATTCCCGAAACAACCTTCCCCGTTGATCAAGCTCCTGAAAGCAAAGCAGAAAAAAATAAAGATGCTGGCATGAAAGAGAAAGAGAAAGTTAAAACCCTGGCAGATAAATTTAAGGGAAACAGCCACTCTATTTATGAAACCCTTTCCGAGAAAACACCACAACAAAATATTTCAAGCAAACTGCAATCAAGACCCATCGCTGACATAGCTGCCGCCATCGGAGTAAATGATAGATTCAAGCTGATTAAAGACCTGTTCAGCGGAGATGCTGAATCATACAAAAAGACTATTGAGACACTGAATAATTCTAATAATTTCAACGAGGCTTTCAATTTTATCAGCACAAATTTTAACTGGGATATGGAGAATGAATCTGTCCAGTATATTCTGGATCTTGTCCGTCGTAAATTCATAGTGGATAAAAATGAGTAAACTGTACCTTGTCCCAACGCCTGTCGGTAATCTTGAAGATATCACATACCGGGCTGTCAGGATTTTAAATGAAGTTGACATTATCCTGGCTGAAGATACCCGAAAAACAGCTATTCTGCTGAAGAAATACCTCATCACCAAAAAACTCAGATCATATCACAAATTCAACGAACATAAGGCAACTGAAAAAGTCCTCCAACTCTTGCTGGACGGCACAAAAGTAGCTCTGGTTTCTAATGCAGGCACTCCGGGTATTTCTGATCCCGGATATTTACTCGTTCGGGAATGCATGAAAAAAAATATTGATATTGAAGTACTTCCCGGTCCAACCGCCCTGATCCCTGCTCTTGTGATTTCAGGAATTCCATGTGACAGGTTTGTTTTTGAAGGATTTCTTCCTGTAAAGAAAGGCAGAAATAAACGGCTCAGCGAATTGAGTAATGAGACCAGAACCATGGTGATTTATGAATCTCCTCACCGAATCCGGAAAACATTATCCGAACTTTCAGAAATTCTTGGAGAGCCAAGAAAAGCAGCTGTCATCCGGGAGCTTACCAAAATTCACGAAGAAATTATCCACGGAACCCTTGGTAGTCTGCTTGAACAGCTAAACAATATTATACCCAAAGGCGAGATTGTACTGGTGGTGGAGGGAAAGTGAATGAGTATAATTAGCAGTGTACGATTTCGTACATCTCTGTTTCGAAAACGGTCAAATTCCTTTGGTAAAATCCCCCATGTCTTTTATTAAAATTCTGAAAATGTTGATTTTACATCATTTGGCACAATAGATGCACTTCTATGCGAGGGTTAGAATAAATAAAAGGGGAGGAGGATCAAAAATGAAAAAAAATAATTTGCCGCTCATTTTTGCAACATTTTTACTAATCACAGGATTAAATCTTTCACTTTCTGCCCAGAAACCCCTTGTTTTCAATGATATAAAACCACTTCTTGCCGAATTGATCTCTGATCTTCAGTATGGTATTATCCTCAGCCCCGATGTAACGTCCTCCGTTCCGGACCTTTATTATGAGAGCGAGCTTAGGCTTGAACCATGGATGTTCGCTTCTCCGTCATGGATCCAGAAAAAAAGAACTACAAAGCCGGACAGGATAGTAGAAGGAAATATTGAATCTGACCTTCAGCTTGAGGATTGGATGCTTCAACCATTCGGACCCTCCCACCTGCTTCCCGAAAAGGAAGAGGAGCTTCGGCTTGAAGACTGGATGATGAAACCCGAGGAATGGGGCAGGGAATAATAAAAATGACAGAGATTCCGGCAACCTACTGATCACGGATAATTTCTTCTAAACCAGCCAATCAAAGAATCCCTCTATAGTGAAAGTTATAAATTCCAGGATATTGAAGTATTACTCAATCTCCGGATTACTGACAAACTTATCAGGGAGTTTTTTCCTTGTTTTTGCCCCTAATTCTTTAATTTTTTGAACCCTTTTAATCAGGTTCCCTTTACCCTCTGATAGTTTGTTTATTGCATCATGATAACTTTTCTGAGCTGCATCCAGATCTTTACCCAGATGCGTAAGATCCTCCAGGAGCGAATAAAATTTATCGATCAGATCACCACTTTGCCTTGCGATCTCCAGAACATTTTTGCTCTGGTATTCCTGCCTCCACAGACCGGCGATCATCTTCAGCGCTGCCAGGAGATTTGTAGGACTGATCAGAAGGATTCTTCTGTCGTAAGCATAATTCCATATATCCGGATCTTTTTGCACAGCCAGGAGATATGCCGGTTCAACAGGCATAAACATCATGACAAAATCGAGGGTCTGCAAATTATATAGATCCTGATAATTTTTTGTGCTTAACTCATTAATGTGATTACGTACCGATAGAAGATGTTCGCGCAGGTATTTTTCCTGCACTGCTGGATCATCTTCTGATATGTATTGTTCATAGGCTGTCAGGGATACTTTTGCATCTATAATAACATTACGGTTTTCGGGATAATTCACGATTATATCCGGCTGGAGTCTTTTCCCATCCTCTCCTTTGAAAGATGCCTGTACAGTGTATTCCCTGTCTCTGATAAGTCCGGACTTTTCCAGTATATTTTCCAGGATCATTTCACCCCAGTTGCCCTGCGTCTTCGATTCACCTTTAAGTGCCCGGGTCAGGTTCTGGGCTTCATGGCTGACCTGCTGATTGAGCTCGGCCAGCTTTTTCACCTCTTCTTTTAAAGAGAACCTTTGCTGGGCTTCTTTATCATATGTTTCCTCGACTTTTTTCTCAAAATCTTTTATCTTCTCCCTGAAAGGATTCAGTATCTCCTCAAGCTTTGACCTGTTTACTTCAGTAAACTTTTTAGTCTTATCATCCAGTATCTCATTGGCAAGTATCTTGAATTCTGTCTTGAAAATGTCCTGTATCTGCTGTAATTCCTGTTTCTGCATCTGAAGCTTTTCTTCTGCATTTTTCAGATCTGTCCGTGAAGATGCTAGTTCCCTGGTCAGATCGATAATCTGATTCTCTTTCTCTGACAGATTGTTACGTAGCTCATTATAATCTTTTTGCAATGTGGCAACTCTTTCTTCAAGCACAATACGTTTACTATCAGCCCGGAAGCGAAGTATAATATAGGTGACTCCACCACCAATTACCAATCCGATTATTAAATAAAATATTTCTGTCATCACAGGGAATGTATCTTCCTAAATTAAGTTTTGCTGTAACTCGGCACTTCTTATCTGTTTATTTATAGTTAAGCCCCTTTGGGGCTTTGGTAATTATGCATTATGTGTCTCCCGATTTCTCTTTTCTTCTTTACTTCTTCGCCCCTTCGTTCCTGTCTATTTTTTCCTGGTCTCTCATTATCCCACGAATAAATTCATGAGCTTTAATCCTTCTTCCACCCTCTACACTTCTCCCTCCTTACTCCTTACTCCTTACTCTAATATGGTGGCACCTCTGGCTCTGTTGTACCCGTCAGATCATCATCAGACTGATCCGACTGGTAATCTTCATTCATTTTCGATTTTATAGTAACAGCTGAACCATTGGATTGGGTACTCAGCAAAGGTTGCAATGCATCAAGTTCAGAGAATTTTGCATATTCATCCTTAAATTTGAGTGTTATTTCACCTACCGGGCCATTCCTGTGCTTGGCAACAATGATTTCGGCGAGTCCTATGGTTGAATTGCCTTTCTCATCTTCAAAGATATCATATTTTTCAGGCCGGTGAATAAACAGCACCAGGTCGGCATCCTGCTCTATCGCGCCTGATTCTCTAAGGTCTGACAGCTGCGGACGTTTGTTACCTGATCTTAACTCGACGGAGCGGTTAAGCTGGGAAAGCGCAACAACAGGAACATCCAGTTCCTTTGCAATGGATTTCAATGCCCTTGATATTGTGCTCACTTCCTGTTCCCGGTTACCTTTTGTATCTCCCAGGCCTGTCATTAACTGCAGGTAATCAATAATGATCATCTCAACATGGTGTTGAATCTTCAGCCTCCTGCACTTTGCCCTTAACTCAAAGATTGAAATAGCAGGTGTATCGTCAATATAGATCGGGGCATCGACAAGGCTTTTGATTTTATATTCCAGCTGTTTCCATTCATATTCTTCGAGCCGGCCATTTCTGATCCTGTTTGATGGTAACTCGGTTTCGCTGACGATAAGCCTTGTGACCAGCTGTAAAGAAGACATCTCCAGGGAAAAAAATGCAACAGGACGGTTATGTTCCACTGCAATATTCCTGGCCATCGACAGGACAAAGGCCGTTTTCCCCATAGAAGGTCTTCCGGCAATGATGATGAGGTCTGAATTCTGCCACCCGGACGTGATCCTGTCAAGCTTGGTATATCCTGATGGCACACCACTCAGGTGATCCTCCCGCTTGGCAGCCTCTTCAATCTGATGCAATGCATCTTTGATCAACACATTGATCCTGGCAGTTTCCTTCTTGATATTTCCTTCTGCTATGTCGAACAAATCACTCTCCGCCTGGTCAAGCAGGTCATCAACATCAATGGTCTCATCATATGCCATCTTTTGTATCGATGACGATACCCTGATAAGCTCCCGCTGAATATATCTTTGCTGGATGATCCGTGCATGAAATTCCAGGTGAGCAGCCGAAGCAACTTTGCTGGTAAGCTGGGTAATATACAATGGCCCACCGATCTCCTCCAGCTCTTTCTTCTTTCTTAATTCCTCCGTGACAGTAAGAATATCAATTGCCTTTTCCTGCATTGAAAGGTCAACAATTGACCTGTATATTTTCTGATGGCTTTCCTTATAAAAACTTTCAGGTTTGAGAATGTCCAGGACAGAAAGAACAGCATCCCTCTCAAGCATAATTGCACCCAATACAGCTTCTTCAAGATCTACTGCCTGGGGAGGTATCCTCCCGTAATCAAGACTGCTGTCACTGATTTTGGGTGATGGTTGAAGATTACTTTTCAATGCCATAAACTGAATTATTAAAGATTACCAAATTAATTTCTGCCATTACAACAAGCTGAAAAATAAAAACACAAAATCCTTGATGATCATACATAAAGGATTCTCTTCCAGGAGTTGAAAGAAATTCCGGAAATGATATTGCCTGCCAGAACCGGGAAATCAAAGTTAAGAAATGCACTTTCCTGTATCTCGTTTCATCCTTCACATTTTTAAACAACACCTGTAATATTTTCAACTTCATTTGTTAAAAAAAAATAAGTACCTTAATTTTCAGTTTTTTCCGGCTGTTTATATTGATACCATCAAATAATACTGTTAATAAATAAGGGCAATGATCCTTTTTCCGAACGCTAAAATTAATATTGGGTTGTCAGTTACCCGGAAGCGAAGTGATGGATTTCATGATATCGAAACAATCCTATACCCGATAGGTTTGTGTGATGTGCTCGAATATGTGGAGGCAAAAGAAAGCAATACAAATGAAGGTACAATTATTACTTATTCCGGGAGTGTAACCTTTGCGGATCAGGATATCTGCATGAAAGTACTCGGATTACTAAAGAAAATGTTCAATATCCCACCGTTAAGGATGCATTTATTGAAAAATATTCCGGTTGGAGCCGGGCTGGGAGGAGGGAGCTCTGATGCTGCTTTCCTGTTAAAATCCTTAAATGAATCATTTGCTTTAAAGCTCAGTCGTGACCGGTTGGAAGAACTGGCTGACCATCTTGGTAGTGACTGCCCTTTCTTTATCAGGAATAATCCATGTTATGTCTCAGGAAAAGGAAACAGGTTGCAGGAGATATCATTAAGTCTTGAAGGATACTGGCTTTTTCTTGTTTATCCTGGCTTTCACATAAATACAAAGGATGCCTATCAAGCCGTTACCCCATCATACATGCCAGGTAAACTGAAGGATTTGATAGATCAACCTCCCGATTACTGGAAAAATATTATCAAAAATCAGTTTGAGGATTCAATGTTCAGGAAATATCCCCTCCTTCAGGAAATCAAGGAAAAGTTATATGAAATGGGAGCTGTGTATGCTTCCATGTCAGGGAGTGGCTCAGGGATGTATGGTATTTTCAATTCGGAAGTTAAGATACCCTCAAAATTCAATTCTTTTTTTACCTATAAGGAATTTCTTAAAATCTAGGTCAAAAAGATTATTATTCAAGTTCAACCATTAAAAAATTTTTTGGCACCTTATCCCCTTCTACCACATTAACAGCTTTAACCTTGCCTGATCTGGAGAAAACAATACGGTTTTTCATTTTCATGGCTTCCAGGATCAGGATAACATCCCCCTTTACAACCTGCTGACCTTCATGTACAAATAATTTAACGACAGTGCCAGGTATATATGATATAATTTTTTTTGGATCAGGGATATACCATTTCTTTCTATTCTCAAACTTCCTGTTTAAAAATGTTCTGTATTTCGCTCCTTCAATAATCAGCGATTTGTACCTGGGATTTTTATCAACCTCAACAGGCTCTTTTTGTGTTTCATTTCTTCTGTTTATGTTCTCTGTGCCAGTTGATGGTTTTTTTCCCTCCTTATTCCCTGTATCACGATTATTATTACTGTCCGACATAGCTTTATTTGCCATATATTTAATGTTTTAGAAAGGAGGAATGCCATGTTTTTTATTGGGGAGGTAAACCGATTTATTACCTGATACTTCAATTGCATGGAGCAGCAGGTTCCTTGTTTCTGAAGGAACAATGACTGAATCGATATAACCGCGGGCAGCAGCTACATAAGGATTAGCAAATTTCTGTTTATATTCCTTGACTTTTTGCTTTCTCATCTTTTCCGGATCAACTGCTGTTGCGATTTCCTTTCTGAAAATGATATTGGCCGCACCTTCCGGCCCCATGACCGCAATCTCTGCACCGGGCCATGCAAAAACAAAGTCAGCACGTAAGTGCCTTGAAGCCATGGCAATATAGCCACCTCCATATGCTTTCCTTAGAATCACAGTAAGTTTGGGTACAGTAGCTTCACTGTATGCGTATAATACTTTTGCTCCATGGCGGATTACACCTGCATGTTCCTGATCGACACCCGGCAAATAGCCAGGTAAATCAACCAGTGTGATGATTGGTATATTGAAAGCATCACAAAACCGGATGAATCTTGCTGCCTTGTCGGATGAATCCACATCCAGAACACCTGCAAGTACAAGAGGCTGGTTACATATAAATCCTACTGTTTCACCGGCAAGTCGCCCGAATCCAATCACAATATTTTCTGCCCATCTTTCCTGTACTTCAAGAAAGTCAGAATCATCAACGATGGCCTTGATAACATCCCTCACATCATATGGCTGCCTGGGATCTCCAGGTACAATATCATTGATCCTGTATTCCGGTTTTGGTTCCTTGGGCGGAAATTTTTTAGCTTTCTGTAAATTATTCCATGGTATGAAGGTTATCAGTTTCTTGATCTGTTCAAAACATTCGGCTTCAGACTCAGCATAAAAATGAGCATTCCCGGAGATTTCACTGTGAACCCTTGCTCCTCCAAGATCTTCCATAGATATGTCTTCACCAAGAACAGTCTTAATAACTTCCGGTCCCGTGATGAACATCTTTGATATCTTATCAACAACAAAAACAAAATCGGTGAGAGCCGGAGAATACACGGCTCCTCCGGCACATGGCCCCAGGATTACAGATATCTGGGGTATTACCCCGGAGTTAAGTGTATTTCTGAAAAATATCTCTCCATATCCGGAGAGTGAATTGACACCCTCCTGGATCCTGGCACCTCCTGAATCATTGATGCCGATTAAAGGAACCTTCATTTTCAGGGAGTGATCCATGATCTTTGTAATCTTCCGGGCATGCATCAGCCCGAGAGATCCTCCCGCAACAGTAAAATCCTGGGCAAAAATACAAATTGGTGCCCCAAATATGGTCCCGGTACCGGTAATCACACCATCTCCATGAAGTGTTTTTTTATCCATATCGAAATCCCGGGCATCGTGCTCAACAAAAAGATCATATTCAGTAAATGAATTCCTATCCAACAGGTTAATAATCCTTTCCCTGGCTGTTAGTTTACCCATTGCCACCTGTTTCTCAATTGCCTTTTCCCCCCCACCCTGCAGGATGATTTCACGCCTTTTCTTAAGCTCTTCAATTTTTTTATTTAATGCCATTTTGATTGTTTTTTACTAATTACTCATTTTAACCAAAATTATAAAAATTTTATTACCTATTCTGACTTGTTATTGTATCCCGTTGATTGACATAGATCCCGATAGCTGCCGGGACGCAGATTTAGGTAGAATTTTAAATCCAAAAATAAGCAATCTGCGAAAATCTGCATGATCATCTGCAAAAAACCTGTCCGTAATGGCAGTTCTATGAACATTATATCAGGTATTGCAGAACTGATAAAAAGCATGTTATAACATAGTCCCGGAGGTATAATCCATAGTTTGACCGGATCATTTGGGGGCCATCATGTAAAGAAAGTAAGCTATGATTGCATACAGCAGATTGGGTAACCAGGCAGCAACCAACGGATTAAGGCTTCCACCGATAGCAAACTGTGAGGAAAACTGCATAAAAAGAATATATGAGAATGCCACCAGCAATCCGATACCTATCTGCATACCTATACCACCCTTTACCTTTTTTGATGATACTGACACCCCTATAAGAGTAAGAATAAAGGTTGAAAAAGGATAGGCATATCGCTTTTGCTTTTCAATCTGATACACAACCACATTCGATTCTCCCTGCATCTTCAGTTCTTCTATTTCATTACTTAACTCCCTGATACTCATTGCCTCAACAATATTCATTCTTCTCTTAAAATCAGCAGGATTAATAGCCAGGGTAGTATCCAGCTCACTTCCAAACAGTAAAACATCATCCAGGTCATGAATCTCCCTGATGAAATAGTTTTTGACCGACCATTTATTTATCGTTGAATCCCATTTGATATAATCGGATAACATTTTTGATACAAGTTTGCCATCTTCGTATTTCTCCATAGAAAATCTATGGCCTACATCAGACATAGTGCTGTAGCTTTCCATATAAATATAAACGCCTGGTTCAATCTGCCTGTGAATATTTCTTTCTTTAACACTTACGGGGACACTATGGATATATCGCTCTTCAAATTCAAAGCGGATCCTGTTAGCACGGGGAATAACATAATCGCTTAAAATAAATGCAAATAAGGCGATTACTGATGCAGAAATGAAATAGGGGACCAGTAGCCTGTGGAAGCTCATACCATTGCTGATGATAGCAATGATTTCTGACCGGTATGCCAATCTTGATGTAAAGAATATTACCGATATGAAAGTGAATAATGAACTGAAAAGTACTGCGAAATATGGAATGAAATTTAAATAATACTCGAAGATTACTGCTTTTAATGGTGCATCATGCTCCATGAAATTATCAATCTTTTCAGAAAGGTCGAAAATGACTGCAATGGTCATGATCAGTGCAAGCGAAAAAAAGAAAGTTCCCAGAAAGGCCCTGATAATATAAAAATCAATTATTTTAAACTGGAATTGCTTCATAACCTGTTTTCCAATTTTTTAGTAATATTTTCTTTCCATGTCCTGAAAGTACCGGCTTCAATCTGTCGTCTGGATTCATTCATTAACCAGCTGTAAAATCCTAGGTTATGGATGCTGGCTATCTGGGCACCAAGAATTTCTTTTGATATAATCAGATGACGTAAATAAGCCTTTGAATATTGTGTATCAACAAAGGTAATTCCATTTAAATCAATATCTGAATGATCATTCTTCCATTTTTCATTTTTAATGTTTATTACCCCTTCACTTGTAAAGAGCATCCCATTCCTGCCATTCCTTGTTGGGATGACACAGTCGAACATATCCATCCCCAAAGCAATAGCTTCAAGTAAATTCACCGGTGTCCCCACACCCATTAAATACCTCGGGTGTGATGCAGGGAGAATATCTGATACAAGACGGATCATTTCATACATTTTTTCTTCCGGTTCACCGACAGATAATCCGCCAATTGCATTCCCTTCCATGCCTGCAGCAGCTATAACCTCAGCAGATTTTTTCCTTAGATCCGGATAGACACTTCCCTGCACTATCGGAAAACATGCCTGTTCAAATCCATATAATGGTTCAGTGTTTCTGAAATGTTGGATCCCCCGATGCAGCCATTTATGTGTAAGTTCCATCGATTTTTCAGCATAAGCATAATCACATGGGTAGGGAGTACACTCATCAAATACCATCATAATATCTGCCCCGATTTTTCGCTGAATATCAATAATATTCTCAGGTGTGAAATGATGCCGCGATCCATCGATATGAGATTGAAATATAGCCCCCTCTTCCGATAGTTTCCTCTGCTCTGCAAGAGAAAAGACCTGGTATCCTCCGCTATCTGTCAGAATAGGCCTGGACCAGTGCATAAAATGATGCAAACCCCCTGCATTTGCTATAGTTTCAATACCGGGCCTGAGATAAAGGTGATAGGTATTACTGAGGATGATTGGTGCTTGAATAACATCTGCCAGTTCATGCTGATGGATACCTTTAACAGAAGCTAATGTCCCAACAGGCATGAACACCGGAGTGGGAACCTCCCCATGTGGCAACTTCAGAATACCGGTCCGGGCACTTGTTTCCGGATCTTTCTTCAGAATCCTGAAATCCATGATCTTTATTTAGCCCACAAATATAATTAATAAATGTGGATAAAATCTGAAGACTATTCCTTCTGTCGCTTTGCCGGTACAAAAAACTTTAATAAAATTGCCAGACTTCCTGAATTATGGAACAGTGATACCACCATTCCCGGAAATAGAATTGATTAACAGGGTAATAATCCTGATATATATTGCAACATTTGCTATCCAGATGTTGTTCTGGCTCCTGATTTATGCCAGGATCATATTCTATCACCCTGCTTCTTTAAAAATCCGGAAAACACCTGTTTCTGTAATTATTTGCGCCAGAAATGAAGAACAAAACCTAAGAAAGAACCTGCCATTGATTCTGAATCAGCAATATGCTGACTTTGAAGTGGTTGTAATAAATGATTGTTCAAATGACGGTACCGAAGATTTTTTAAACGAATTAACCAGGGAATATTCATTCCTGAAGACAACAACTATTAAAGAAGATAAAAAATTCAGACACGGGAAAAAATTAGCTCTTACAATCGGTATTAAATCCGCCAGTCATGAATGGTTGTTGTTGACAGATGCGGATTGTCGCCCGGAGAGTGAATACTGGATTGACAGGATGCAAAGGAATTTCACCTCCGGGACGTCTATTGTACTGGGTTATGGTGGCTTTTATACCCATAAGGGATTGTTAAACATCATAATCCGGTTTGATACGCTGTATATTGCTATGCAATATTTCAGTTACGCCCTTGCTGGTTTACCTTATATGGGTGTCGGCAGGAATCTCGCATACAGGAAAGAACTATTCTTCAATAATAAAGGATTTGCCAGCCATAGCCACCTGGCCTCCGGGGATGATGATCTTTTCGTTAATGAGACGGCTACCGCTAAAAATACCAGGATAGAGCTGAGACCGGAAAGCCATACCCGTTCAGAACCAAAGCAATCCTGGGCAGATTGGTATTATCAGAAAAAACGACATCTTACCACCGGCCCCCGATATAAGCCTCTCATAAAATTCCTGCTTGGCTTTGAAAACCTGACACGGATATTATTTTATTCCTTATTCCTCTATCTGGCCATAAAGGCTACCTGGATAATGGTAATCCTGGGTCTGTTTATTATCAGGCTCACTATTTTGCTCTCATTTTTCAAAATTATGAGCCTTCGTTTGAATGAAAAACATTTATTAGTACCTTCGCCCATATTGGATTTTCTGTTACCATTCCTGAATATATTTATCCTGTTTTCCAATTATGTAGAAGCCAGAAGAAGACGATGGAAATAAATCCCAATCTCTCAGAAAAAGCACAGCAGGATTACAAGCTTGTTATACAGGCAAAAAAAGGCCACCAGCAGGCATATGCTGAACTGATGGCCCGGTACAGGGATTCTATCTACTTCATGTTGCTTAAAATGGTGAATAATGCAAGCGATGCTGAAGATCTTATGATCGAGGCTTTTGGCAAAGCTTTCAAGAATATTGATCAATATACTCCCAGTTATGCCTTCAGTACCTGGTTATTTAAAATAGCAACCAATAACTGTATTGATTTTATCAGGAAGAAAAGAGCCAGCATCATCTCAATAGACCAGTCAAATGATAATCAGGATTCACAATCCATTACCATACAATCTGACACTCCTGATCCTGAAGAACACATGATTAATGAGCAAAAGATCAGGCTGCTCAGGGATGTTGTTTCCAACCTCAAACCCAGGTACAGAACCCTTGTTGAATTGCGCTACTTTAAAGAATATTCATATGAGGAAATCTCAGATGAGCTGGGTGTTCCGCTTGGTACCGTCAAAGCACAACTATTCAGGGCCAGGGAATTGCTTTTTAATATCCTCAAGCATACCAGTGCAAAATACTGACATTCATTCCCGAATAAATAAATGAAGCTGATCAGGAAATATTTCCCTGAACTGACCCCGTCGCAGGTATTCAGATTCGAAGAACTTGGTAATCTCTATATTTCCTGGAATAATAAAATCAATGTTATTTCACGTAAGGATATTGCCCATCTATATGAAAGGCATGTGCTTCACTCCCTGGCAATTGCAAAATTTAATTCCTTCAGTCCCGGCACCACAATCCTTGATGTTGGTACTGGTGGAGGACTCCCGGGTATACCACTGGCTATATATTTCCCGGAGTGTTCGTTTACACTGATCGATTCTGTCCGGAAAAAAATTATGGTGACCCACTCTATCTGTGAAACACTGAAATTAAAAAATACCAGAACAATTAAAATACGTGCGGAACAATTTAATGACCAATTCAATTTCATCGTGGCACGCGGTGTCACTGACCTGGCTGAATTTATGAGATGGGTTGTTAAAAACATAAGCAGCAAATCAGGTAATGGCCTGGAAAATGGAATAATTTACCTGAAGGGTGGTGATCTGGCGACAGAATTAACCGGGATAAAACCGGTACATGTTACAGAAATTTCACGGTATTTTGAAGAGGATTATTTCAGGACAAAAAAAATTATTTATGTGCCTTCAGGACAATCCCAAAATCCATAATCAAATTTTTGACAGTACTAAAAAAACATTACTTTTGCAATCTGATTTAAAATAACCATTGGAAAATGAAAAGAACCTATCAGCCCTCAAACAGAAGACGGAAGAACAAACACGGTTTCAGAACAAGATCATCGAGTGTTGAGGGACAGAAAATTCTCACCAGGAGAAGAGCTAAGGGAAGAAAAAAACTCAGCGTTTCAGACGAATCCCGTCATAAAGAATAATTCCCTGCAATGCGTGACAGAAAGAAAGGTAAATTCAGCAAGGATCAAAAATCCCCGGACTTATCCCTTAGTCTGTCCGTTATTATTCCAATCAGGCAGGAATTCAAACAATTATCCTTCATCCTTGAATCATTAAGCAGAATCCGTAAACCATTCGAAAAGGATTACGAGGTCATCATTATGGCATCCGATGTTGCAAAAACGTCGGAAGTTGTAAAAAAACAGTCCGGATTTGATATACTCCTCGATAAAAAGATCATCCGGATCCTGGCCCTGCCGGATGACACATCTCATCTCATGGCATGTACATACGGTTTCCGGGAAACATTCAAAAAAAATATATTGATTTTTGACCCCGGGACCATCGAACGTGCCTTTAATTTTGATGAAATCTTCAACATCACACAGGAACAGGTAACCAGGGCGAAAGTTCTTATACCTGTTTTCAGGGAACAGGCCATCAGCAGAACAGGTCCCTGCCCTTTGTTAATAATGGACCGGGATTTCGCCGATTATTATTTCTCACTCGATTTCTATGGCCTGACTGATCTCGATACCCCTCTGCTGTATTCTCTGAAAAAACTTGATATACCTTATTCTCAGGTCATTATTTCACAGGTATGCCCTCTGGAAAAACCCGTTCATGGGAAAAAAGGATTCATACATAGCTTAAAAAACCGCATCCTGCTTTTTTTCAGCTGGTTTATACGTATTCCTTTACATGAGCTCCGGCCAAAACCTGAAAAGTCATATGATTTTATCAGGATCCCCTCATATTTCAGATTTCTGTTTATTCTAACA
Organism: Bacteroides sp. SM23_62_1; assembly: GCA_001304505.1. Lineage (GTDB taxonomy): Bacteria > Bacteroidota > Bacteroidia > Bacteroidales > SM23-62 > LJUQ01. Next base: position 7,465 of record LJUQ01000020.1, on the reverse strand, counting down.
GCATTTATCATTGCTGTTCTGCTGCCTCTTTTGAGCCGCCAGGCAGGTTTTTCCGGTGATGAAGATAAACATTACGCCCAGGCTGAGAAAGTATATAATTATTACGCAACCCGGGGCGAGGACAAATCAGCGCTTTCTGATCCTGAATTCAAACTGAATTATTATGGACAGTCATTTGATTTGCTGACCTACACAATTAACAGAATCTTTTCAAATGATAAGGTTTACGAGACAAATCATATATTTATCGCCCTGGCCGGATTTCTTACCATCCTCTTCAGTGGCTTGCTGGCAAGTATGCTGGCAGGATACAGGGCCGGGCTGATAACCATGATCCTGATGTTTTTTGCGCCCAGGTTCCTGGGTCACTCTTTTAATAATCCTCTTGATATTCCATTTGCACTTGGATATGTATTTACCATTTTCCAGATATTCCGCTTCCTTAAAACGCTCCCTCGTTTTTCTGTTCGTATCGCAATCTGGATTACACTCGGTATAGCCTGGACGATCAGCATCCGGATCGGGGGCCTTATGCTGATACCGTATGCCTTTTTCTTCGCAGGTCTTTACGTTTTAATGCATAAGTGGGATTTTAAGACCTTCTCCCGCCAGGGTTATTTATTTCTCCGGAAAGGTATTATTTATCTTGTCATCATATCCATATCCGCATATTTTATCAGCCTGTTACCCTGGCCATATGGACTCCAGCATCCCCTGAAGAATCCTTTTGAAGCTCTCAGGCTGATGTCCAATATCAGTGTGGCTATCAGGGTATTATTTAATAGTGATATCATCTGGTCGAACCAGTTACCCTGGTATTACATCTCAATGTATATCCTTTATTCGGTACCCGTCATTATTCTGGTGGGATTTGTACTTAATCTGTTCTTTTACAGGGTATACCGGGATCAGTGCAGGCCGGTATTCACGTTTTTCCTGTTTTTTGCAGTTGTATTTCCCCTAGCATATGTAATCTATAAGAATTCAAACGTTTATGGAGGCTGGAGACACCTTCTGTTCGTATTTCCTCCAATGGTGATCATATCAGGTATTACCTTCGACAGTGCTTTCAAATTACTCCGGCCGAAATATCTGCAATATGCTCTCAGTATCGTCCTCCTTGCAGGACTTGTCCATCCTGTAAGACATATTATTGTCAACCACCCTTTTGAATATATCTATTTTAATGAACTGATTGGCAATGTGAAAAAAGCATTCGGACGATTTGAAAATGATTATTATCTGAACAGTCTGAGGCAGGGATCGGAATGGTTGATAGAAAATATTCTGCCCGAATTATCAACAGAAGGGGAAGAAAGAATCATCGTCGCCACCAATGCTTCTATCAATTATTATTTCAGGCATCACCAGGATCAGGTGACAACAACATATACCAGGTACTATGACCGGGGATCATACAACTGGGATTATGCCATATATTTCTGTAATTATATCGATCCCTACCAGCTTAAGAACAACATCTGGCCACCCTATAAAACCATTCATACCATTGATGTTGATCATGTACCAATCTGTGCTGTTGTACAGCGGGTAAGCAAGCTGGATTACCAGGCTATCCAGCTGATCAACCAGCAGGACTATGCAAATGGCATACCCATGCTTAAAGAGGTGATAAAAAGGGAATCTGCCAATGAAATTGCCATCCTCAGACTTGCTGAAGCCTATATTCAGATTATGCAGTATGACAGTGCCCTCAGGGTAATTGACCAATGCCTTAAAATCTACCCTGATTATGATAAAGCCCTGAATCTTAAAGGAGTTGCACTCATGCAGCAGGATGAATATGAAAAGGCTGCATCGGTCTTTACCTATATCACAACCAGGGTGAATTACCGGTTTGTTACTGCCTACCATAACCTTGCTCTTATTTATATCAGGCAAAATGATGCGGAGACCTCTAAAAATTATCTGAGAAAAGCTATTGAGGTTAATAGTGGTTATAAACCAGCATATCTTTTAATGGCAGAGATTCTGCGACAGCAGGGATTGACAGACGAGGCAAATCAATACCTGCAGGTGGCGAACAGCCTTAATTAAGAGAATTATTATTATGAAAATTGCAGTTATTGGTGCAGGGCCGGCAGGCATCACAGCAGCTTACCTGATCTCCAAAGAGATTCCCGGCGGTAAAGTTGCAGATCTGGATGTTTATGAAGCTGGAGATCAGGTTGGTGGCCTCGCTAAGTCCATCCTTTTATGGAACCAGAAAGTGGACATGGGCCCTCACCGGTTTTTCAGCCACGACAAGCTGGTCAACCAGCTGTGGCTCGAAGTGGTTGGCAGTAATTACAGAATGGTAAACCGGAATACCCGTATCTATTATAAAAAGAAATTCTTTGATTATCCTCTTAAGCCTGCCAATGCACTTTATAACCTCGGCTTATGGGAAGCCACCCGGTGCATGATGAGCTACATGAAAGAGAAAATCCTCCCGACAAGTGATACAGGAACATTCGAATCATGGGTCACCAGACGGTTCGGTAAAAGACTATTCCAGATATTCTTTAAAACATACAGCGAAAAACTCTGGGGTATTAAATGCACAGAACTGGATTCTGATTTTGCTTCCCAGCGTATTAAACGACTATCCCTCTATGAAGCAGTGAAAAATGCACTCCTCAAAGGAAGACGAAATGTTCACAAAACACTCGTCGACCAATTCGCATATCCAACCGGAGGAACAGGTTTCGTTTATGAATCAATGGCATCAGCAATTACTAAAAATGGCGGTAAAATATTCCTGAAAACTGCAGTTGAAAAGGTCCTTACCTCAAAAGGAAAAGCAACAGGAATACAGCTTGAAAATGGAGAAACCAGGGATTATGATCATATCATCTCTACAATGCCCATCTCATTACTGGTAAGCAGAATGCCCGGAATACCTGAAAATATCAGGCAACTGGCCGAATCACTTAAATTCAGGAATACTATCCTGGTCTACCTGAACGTGAATCATCCGGATCTTTTCCCCGACCAGTGGCTGTATATTCATTCGGAAGATTTGCAAATGGGACGAATGACAAACTTCAGAAACTGGATACCGGAATTATTCGGAGAAGAAAAGAATACCATTCTCTGCCTTGAATACTGGTGCAATTTTGGAGATCCTGTGTGGCAAATGGGTGATGTTGAGATCATTAAGACCGCCTCAAAGGAAACCAACCTGACAGGTTTATTACACCAGGGTGAGGTCACCGATGGCTATGTGCTCAGGATACCACGCTGTTACCCCATATATTTCAAAAACTACAAAAAAATTCTCTCTCCCATCCAGGAATACCTCGATCAGATAGATTGCCTCCAGGTAATTGGACGATATGGATCATATAAGTATAACAACCAGGATCACAGTATATTTATGGGTATCCTGGCTGCTGAAAATGCAGTCGCCGGTAAAAATAACAACCTCTGGGATATCAATACCGACTATGATACCTACCAGGAATCATCCGTTATACGTGAAACAGGACTGGTAGAAGTGTGAATCTGGACTGGTATTTATTATCTTTGAAGTTATTATAGACATTGTGGTAATTCCAATAATACAGAAATAACAGAATTATTGTATATTTTAAGCACTATGGAATTTCTGAAATTTCTTATCAGCCGTCTGTTTTTCAAACATCTGTTTTATGTAATCGTAATCACCATATCGGTCATTGTTTTGATTTTCCTTTTTCTGAAAATATATACCCGTCACGGACAGGCTCTCAGTGTCCCGGACCTGAGGGGTTTAACAATCCTGGAAGCACAAGATATCCTGGTATCCAAAAAATTGAGATACCAGGTAATTGATTCAGTATACAGTAATCTTGTTGAGAGGGGTTGTATTGTAGAACAAAATCCACCGGCAGACTTTAAAGTTAAAATCAACCGTACAATTTTCCTGACCATAAATGCGTTTAATCCAGAAATGGTGAGGATGCCGAATGTGCTGGGCGTGAGTCTGCGACAGGCAAAAGCTATTATCGAGACTGCAGGGCTGACCATCGGTAGGCTCAATTATGTTCCCGATATAGCGGTAAATAATGTACTGGAACAGAGATACCAGGGGAAAATAGTTGAAACAGGTGATTCGATCCCAAAGGGAGCAAAAATTGATCTTATTCTTGGCAGAGGCCTGAGCGATGACAAAACCGCTGCACCGGATCTGATTGGATTAGATCTAAAAACAGCACTTAACAGGATAACATCCCGCTACCTGAACATCGGTGCAATCATCTATGATGGCTCTTTTATGAACGCTGAAGATTCTGCGAATGCATTTATCTGGAAACAAAGACCCGTGGTTGATGATGAAACCCTGCTTAATCTGGGATCTGCAGTGGATATCTGGATTACTGTCGACTCCTCTAAACTTCCTATACCCGATACAACGAATTTTGATTTTTGATAAGCTGATGACTGGAAGGATTATCAAGCTCAATATTATTCTTGCTGCAATCTTCCTGAACCCTTTTAATATATGTGGACAGGAATTCCTCATACCGGCAACTCCAGACATCATGGGTCAGGGTATACATCATCACCATCATATTTTAAAGTCATCTCTTACCGATACCCTGGAAATACCTTTTTTTGATGATTTTTCTAAAAAACCAGGATATCCTGACAGCACCAGGTGGATCGATTCATATGCTTATATCAATAATACTTATTCGGGTGATCCGGTATCTATCGGAGTTGCCACACTGGATGCTGTAAACGATGCCGGAATTCTGAACGGGGATACAGAAACCCCCTTCACCTCCGATTATCTTACTACCAAGCCGATAAATCTCCGTTACCCCGGACGGACAGACATATTTCTGAGTTTCTTTTTTCAGCCCCAGGGCCTCGGAGATGAACCGGAAGAATGGGATTCCTTGATTGTTGAATTCTACTCCCCCTCCCTGAATAAATGGAATCGTGTATGGTCAACCGAAGGCCGGCCTGCCGAAGCATTCCAGCAGGTGTTCATTCCTGTTATCGATACAATTTACCTTCAGAATGGGTTCCGGTTCAGGTTCATGAATTATGCCAGTCTGCCCAAAAGCCAGAGTTTCCCATCGTATAACTCAAACGTGGATCATTGGAATATAGACTATGTTTATCTCGATACAACCAGGTCACCTTCTATGAACATCGTTCATGATGTTTCAATGATAACCAGCCTTCCCTCAATGCTTAAAATATATGAAGCCATGCCCTGGAACCATTTTCCGAATGCATTTCTAACCGAGATCCGGCCGACATTGGATATCAGTTACAGAAATAATGATACACTCACCAGGAATGTCACCAGACTACTTAGAATCAAAGACATCATAACACAAGAAAAATATTCATTAAGCGGGGGGGCTGTTAATGTTGAACGTGGTTTACTTGGTAACTATGAATTCCCTTACTCCTATCCCTTTGTTTTTTATAACCGTGACTCCACAGTGTTTGAAATCAAATCTTATCTCGTAACTGATGAAGACGACTATAAACAAAACGATACCGTTATACGATACCAGATGTTTTATAATTTCTATGCCTATGATGACGGGAGTGCTGAATTTGGATATGGGATCAGTGGCGAAGGAACTTCAAATGCTGCCCTGGCATGTCAGTTTAAAACCTACGCCAAAGACACGCTCAGGGCAGTCAGGATGTATTTTAACCGGACCCTGGATAATGTAAGTCAGAATTATTTTCTTCTCTCCATATGGAATCATAATAGTGATCTGAACCAGCCAGGAGAACTGATCTATTCTATGACGGGATACAAGCCTGAATACCAGCAGGAACTGAATAAGTTTATCACCTATGTAATAGATACCCTCCTGGTTGTCTCAGATATTTTTTATGTTGGCTGGATCCAGACAACGAATGATCTGTTGAATGTTGGATTCGACAGGAACACAAACAGTAAAAGTAAAATATTCTATAACCTCGGACAGGAATGGGCTAATACGTCCTTTCAAGGGTCGCTAATGATCAGGCCCATCCTGGGTAAGGCACTTTCATGGCCTGCATCCACTTATCCAATACCGGAAAAAGAATTGCATATCTATCCAAATCCTGCATCCGATATTATCAGGATAGAATTACCACCATCTCTGGAAAATCTGCCATATACTGTCAGTATTTATAACGTTCAGGGAAGATTGATTTATGAGGGACAGCCCGTAAATCAGATCGTTTCCGTGGAAAGCTTTCTGCCAGGTCTGTACCTCATTAGAGCAGATATTACGGGGATGAAACCTTTTATAACTAAACTTTTGATATCGAGATAAATACCAGTCTTTCATCATGGAAGAAGAACTGTTTGAACAGTCCGATCTCTATGAACATCATCGTATCATCGTTGATAGGGGCCAACAGCCGCTCCGGATCGATAAATACCTGGTAAACAGGTTGGAGCAGGTATCCAGGACAAGGATCCAGCATGCAGCAGAGGCCGGTAACATCATGGTTAATGAGCAACTGGTAAAACCGAATTACAGGATTAAGCCTGAGGATATTATCAGTATTGTCCTTCCCCACCCCCCCAGGAGAATTGAGATCATACCCGAACCTATCCCCCTGAACATCATTTATGAAGATGATGAACTTATAGTGGTAAATAAAGAAGCCGGCATGGTGGTTCATCCCGGCATCAGTAACTATTCCGGGACACTGGTCAATGCTCTCTATCACCATCTCCAGGATGCACCTTTATTTCAAGGTGGAGAAGTCCGGCCCGGCCTGGTACACAGGATTGATAAAAATACTTCCGGAATCCTGGTTATTGCAAAAACTGATTTTTCACTTAACCACCTGGCCAGGCAGTTCTTCTATCATGATACTGAACGTATATATTATGCCCTGGTTTGGGGCATACCCAAAGAAAAGGAAGGTACAATAGCAGGAAATATCGGAAGAAGTATCCGTGACAGGAAAAAAATGCAGGTTTATCAAGATGGCTCCCGGGGTAAACCGGCTATTACACATTACAGGGTGACCGAGGAGCTGGGATATGTCAGCCTGGTGGAATGCACACTGGAAACTGGAAGGACCCACCAGATCAGGGCCCATTTTCAGTATATCAAACACCCTGTCTTTAATGATGACACCTATGGCGGAAATGTTATCCTGAAAGGTACCACCTTTACGAAATATAAACAATTTGTACAGAATTGCTTTACCACCCTGCCCCGGCAGGCATTACACGCCAAATCACTTGGATTTTTACACCCAAAAACAGGTGAGAAAATGTTCTTCGATTCGAAACTCCCGGAAGATATGATGCAGGTTATTGATAAGTGGAGGGGATATGTCGTTGGGAGATAGCGTAGAGCAGAGAGCATGGAGCAGAGAGCATGGAGCAGAGAGCGTGGAGCAGAGAGCATGGAGCAGAGAGCATGGAGCAGAGAGCATGGAGCAGAGAGCATGGAGCAGAGAGCATGGAGCAGAGAGCATGGAGCAGAGAGCATGGAGC
>LJUQ01000019.1 GCA_001304505.1 Bacteroides sp. SM23_62_1 | reverse complement strand
TCATGATGATATAAAAAAGTCATCCTGGTTCCCGGTTCATCTATTCCAATCCGGGCAATTTTACCTGGTGCTTCAAAAATTCCAAGAAGTTTTTCTTTTTCAGTATCAAAAAAGGAAACTTTGCATACCGGAATTGTATCACTACTTTCCTGAATAAAACCAAAAGTATTTCCCTTCTTTGAAACATCATAGGATACAACATGATCATAAAGATGCATTTTGTTTTGAACAGGATCCATTATAACAATTTGATTTCCCCTGGATTTTTCTTTCGATTTCTGTACATGGGATGAATCAGAAACAACGGTATCGGATTTTGCAGTATCCTTCTTTTCATAATGCTGAAAGATAAACCACCCCTCCCCATCTTCGGGTACTTTGAATGATTCAACATCAGCAATTTTTAAGGGATCACTGCCGTCCAGCAACCAGATAGCCAGTGTATCTTTCGGCATCTCACTTTTCTTCTTTTTATCTTTTTTTGCCTGTCGGACAGTTGCATACTGGGGTTTAATCTTAAAAACAAGAAAATCTGACTGGTTTGAAAAGACAGGATTATAACCCCGTGGGACAGAATCTGTTTTACTCCCATTCAGATCAACCAGGTAAAGATATCCATCGCCCTGCTGCGGATTAATTTCATATGCCACCCATTGGCCGTTGTTAGATATTTTTGCATTTGAAAGTGTTTTCCAACCTTCATATATTGAATGGTTAAGTGGTATCTTCTCATTCTGAGCGAACAGGCTAAAATTGCAGAAAGAGATATTTCCGGCAAATAATAAGAATGTAAAAATGCGAGTTCTTTTCATTATAATTTAAATTAACCTTCAAAGATAATTTTTTTCTTTGGAAGCATGGAGTATGGAGCATGGAGCATGGGGTAACGCCAGTATCTGTGATGAATGTAAAGGAGTAAAGGGGCTGTGTCACAATTAATATTTCACGCAATGATCGCCAAGAAAGTATGAAGTACGCAAAGAATACGTGCCTGTTAACCAACACTTTGCAGTCTTTGCGAAGACTTTGCGTGCTCTGCGTGAAGCCTTAAATTGAAGTTGTGACACAGCCCCACATTCAGTTACCTGAGGTTTTAAACCAGACCATTTGATCCCAGACCAGCGCATTTATGGAACAGAAATGGAGGAATTGAGCGAAAGAGAAAAGGAGTAAAGGCACGAGGGAGCGAAAAAGGTGAAGAATTGTTAGGATTGAATTAGGATGTTAATTAATTAAAGTATCAACCAAAATCAGGAGGACACATTAATGATTCAGCTAAGAATTGATTACTTTTGAATTCTTTAATATATGGTTCAATGGAAAGTGATATTTTATTTGTCAAAAGGGAATTCATAGAAAAATATGGGAATCATACAAAAAAGATGCAGATATATTTTGCTCCGGGACGTGTAAATTTGATAGGCGAGCATACTGATTATAATGGCGGTTTTGTTTTTCCATGTGCCCTGAATTTCGGAACCTACCTCGTTGTCCGGCTGAACAGGACAGAGCAGATCCGTTTGGCAACAACAAATTTCAGATTCGAAGGTTCGGTTTCCACAAATCGTATGGAACCGCAGGGTAAACATTGGATCAATTACCCGATGGGAGTTATGGATCAGTTTATCAAACGTGGATTCACTCTGAGCGGGATGGATATGATGTTTTCCGGGACAGTCCCCAATAGTGCCGGATTATCATCTTCTGCAAGTATAGAAATGGTTACTGCTTTTGCCCTCAATGAACTTCTGGGATTTAACCTTGAATTGATGGACCTGATAAAATTATCACAGAAAGCTGAAAATGAATTTGTTGGAGTGAATTGTGGTATAATGGACCAGTTTGCGTCCGCTATGGGGAAGAAGGATCATGCTATTTTTATAAATTGCCATACACTTGACTATCAGACCATTCCTCTTAATCCGGGTGATTACAAGATCATCATTTCCAATACAAATAAAAGAAGGGGATTAGCAAGTTCTAAATACAATGAACGTCGTTCTCAATGTGAATCTGCGGTAAAGATGCTTTCCCAGGCTGGCAAAATTAGCTTCCTGGGGGAATTAAGTCTGCAACGGTTTCAAGAAATTCAGCATCTGATCAATGATGGTATTATCCTCAAACGTGCAAGGCATGTAATCTCTGAGAATCAGCGTGTGCTGGATGCGATAGCGGCTCTTCAATCAGACGACCTCACCAGGTTTGGTCAATTAATGAATGAATCACACAACTCATTAAGAGATGATTATGAAGTGACCGGGATTGAACTTGACACACTTGTTGAGGAAGCAAGAAAGGTTGATGGTGTGCTGGGTTCAAGAATGACAGGTGCCGGTTTTGGTGGCTGTACCGTTAGCCTCGTTCATAATAACTCTTTGAATCATTTTACCAGTTCAGTCGGGATGGCTTATAAAAATAAAATTGGACTAAAACCTGATTTCTATATAGCTGAAATCGGCGACGGAGCAAGGAGATTGGAATAGGTCTAACCCGGGTTACTGGTTATAAATTCTTCCTAACTGCCTTATAAATCTCCTCACACATTTGTGTCCTGTAATACCTGCTTCTTACCGTTGTAATAATATTACCATCCACAACAGGAGGGGGATCACCACTAATATATTCAGCACCTGCTTTGTGGTATTCTCCTGTATAGTCCCGATGACCTGTAACACTGACACCTCTGATCACATCAGCAGCGGCCAGCAGACTCACGCCCCGGCACCATGCGGCAATGACCATATCCCTCTTCACAGCATTCCTGATCAGCTCCATAGCAGCCTGACTAACCATCAGGTTTGGATAGGATTCGCCGGGGAGAATAACCAGGGCCTTATATTGTGAAAGATCTTGAACGTCAGAGATCAGATAATCTGTCGCAACTGGTTTGCAGTTAAAATTTTGGGCTGCCCCCTCACAAGGTTGAACAGAGTCTTTTACTGATATAATATTGCAAACCCAGCCAAAACTTTCAAAGAGTTCTGCAATATTCATTGATTCATCATCAACATTGAAGTTTGCGCCGTAGTTATCATCTATTAATAAAAGAACCTGAACCTTATTTGTATCATTCGTCTGTTGAATGAAATAAAAAAACTCTTCACCTGAAACATCAGGAATTAGGAAAAAAACAGTAAGGAATAAAGACAACATTTAACTTCTGCTTTAAGGTTAACTACTCCAATACGCAGACTAATATAGCCGGTTTTCTATTAAAATCCAATCATGGAGGTAAGGTGTTCGCATATTCCTTAATGCAGGCAGAGCACATTGATTATGAAGAGATCATCTTGAAGTATTCAATCCATTATCTATAATTTATGTACTTTACACATACTTTGCGATCTTTGCGTGAAGCCTGAATAATTAATACAAAATAAGTCAATATGAAAAAAGTAATTATTTACTGCCTTTCTTTGATTATGTTTTATCATAATAGTGTATCGCAGGATCTTCCAGACCGGGCCAGGGCAAGAGATATTGGAATACTGGTGGGCATGATGAAAACCGGCAACCTGAATGCCATCACCGATGTTCCCGGTGTTATGGTAGGTCATCAAACCCTTGTTTCAGGAGATTCAATCAGAACAGGCGTAACGGCCATCCTGCCCCATCCCGGTAATATTTTTATGGAAAAAGTACCTGCTGCAATATATGTCTTCAACGGTTTCGGGAAGCTGGCAGGATATACGCAGGTGAGAGAGCTTGGTAATATCGAAACTCCCATTATTCTTACCAACACGCTAAGTGTACCGATAGCAGTGAATGCCCTGATCAGATATACACTCAGCCAGAAAGGAAATGAGAATATCCGTTCCGTAAATGGTATTGTGGGTGAAACCAATGATGGTTATCTGAATGATATCAGGGGTTTACATGTAACTGAGGATGATGTTTTTACTGCTATAAAAGCAGCAGAGGCCGGAATGGTCCAAGAGGGGAGCGTTGGAGCCGGGACAGGGACAACAGCTCTTGGATTCAAGGGTGGTATAGGAACAGCATCCCGACTCCTTCCGGTTATTGATGGCCGGCAATATACAGTAGGCGTCCTGGTTCAATCAAACTTCGGGAGGGATCTTATTATCAATGGCCTGCCATTTTCCAGGGAAAATCTTCAAAGCAGTTTAAATAATGAGGATGAAGCAGGATCCTGTATGATTGTTATAGCCACCGATGCTCCCCTGTCGGAAAGAAACCTGGAAAGGCTCGGAAAACGTGCGTTTATCGGGATGGGGAAAACCACAACTGTCATGTCCAACGGATCCGGCGATTATGCTATTGCCTTCAGCACTGGATACCAGATCCCATATTATACCGAACGACAAACAATTGAAAATCCACCACTTGTCTCCAATGATGGTATGACTATTTTCTTCAAAGCCGTCGAGGAAGCAACACAGGAAGCTATTTATAATTCTTTGTTTATGGCAACCACAATAACAGGCTACAGGGGACATACCGCTGAAGCAATTTCACTGGAAAAGGTCAAACAACTGGTAAAGTAAAATAAGCATGTTGAGGGAGGAAGGCTGAGGCTGGGTAAGTTGGAAGGTGTGAAAGTTTAAAAGTGTGAATGTTATACCGCCTGCCAGCAGGCAGGAATGCCACCCGGCAGGCTGATAGCTCATGGGTGATAAAATAAGCCCAATTTCTCACAATGAGAATTTCTCAGGATTATTAAAATCCTTTTTGGTTTTTTTCATTTAGTTCTTTTAAATTTACCTATATAAATATTTCCCTGGATAAAAAAAAAGAGGCAATATTGGAGATTTTGTTATTTCTTGCGGAAAGAAAAATATTCCGGGAGTTAAATTTTCAACCATGGCTCACAAAAAAAATAAAAATTCAAAATCATCCGCAAAGCATGATGATCTTCCAAAAAAGAAAGAGAAAATTGACAAGAAGTTTTATGAAAAAGAGTTAGTAAACCTTCAAATTGAGCTTGTCAAGCTCCATGAGTGGATTAAGGCCAAAGGACTGAAGGTAGTGGTGTTATTTGAGGGGCGTGATGCTGCAGGCAAGGGAGGAGTTATTAAGCGCATCCAGCAAAGGCTCAATCCCAGGGTGTGCAGGGTAGTTGCCTTAGGCATTCCTACTGAAAAAGAAAAAACACAATGGTATTTTCAGCGCTATGTTGCTCATCTGCCTGCTGCCGGGGAATTGGTCCTGTTTGACCGAAGCTGGTATAACCGTGCCGGAGTGGAACGTGTTATGGGATTTTGTACGGATGATGAGTACAGGGAGTTCCTGCGTTCCTGTCCACGGTTTGAAGAGATGCTTATCCACTCCGGTATCATCCTTATCAAATACTGGTTCTCGGTGAGCGATGAGGAGCAGGAAAAACGTTTTAAAGCCCGGTTAAGCGATCCCAAAACACACTGGAAATTCAGCCCGATGGATATTGAATCCCGTAGCAAATGGGTTGAATATTCCAAAGCAAAGGACGAAATGTTTGCATATACTGATACCAAGATCTCTCCCTGGTATGTTGTTATTGCCGATGACAAACAAAGAGCCAGACTGAACTGTATCCATCATCTGCTATCCATGATACCCTACAAGGAAATTAAATACAAAAAGATTAAACTCCCTCCGATCATCAAGGAGGGGTATATCAGACCGCCAATTACAGAGCAGACATTTGTGCCGGAAGTCTATTAGTTTCTGGTTTTCAGTTGTCAGTTGTCAGTTTTCAGTTGTCAGTTGTCAGTTTTCAGTTGTCAGTTGTCAGTTTTCAGTTGTCAGTTTTCAATCCCGAAATGGTCGGTATCTTTGATTCCATTACCATTTCGAGGATCCTCGAATTTCAAAGCATCAGCCTCAGGCTGATTGCAGAAATTCGGGATTTTCAGTTTTCAGTATGGCCTGCAATCAGGCAGGTTTCGATTCTTGATTTTCGAATTTGTTTCGGATTTCCATATTCATTATTTCGATTCTGCCAGTAACCAGGCAGGTTTTGGTTACCGGGTTTCGGTTTCTGGCTTTCGAGCTTTATAAACTTCCCATAAAAACAGATCTCCCTGTCCACCTAATCATCTGGTATTTTGAGGTTCGACCATTTCACAGCGTTTTCTACCAGTAATCTGAATGATTCATTCTGGTAAGCATGTCTGTCATGTCCGAGAAGAATATATACGATCCTTGAATTCTCATACTTGTTGGTCCAGGCAACACATTTTGCACAGGAGGGATGGTTGACTTCCAGAAGGGGATGTACGGCCGGGATTATTTCTATATTATAATATCCTTCATCATGGATTGTAAAATCCGGCATATTAGAAGTGATCGGATGGGTCTTATTGATAATCCTTGCTTTAATATCCAGGTCATGCTCAAAACCGGATATTTTTGAAGTATCCATTCTGTCATTTTCCAGGTTATATCTGCCCCCGATAATATATATGAATTCATCCCATCCCTGGTATGAAACAAGGGAATGATGAAGGAAAACCATACCTTTTCCTTCCTTGAGTAATCCAAGCAAACCAGTTTTCTGTTGATCGGTGATATCCTGCCACATATCATAAAAAACTAACACATCATATTTTTTCAGCTCATCTGTTTCCAGAAGTGCATTGGCCTGTGGTTGTGAAATGGTATCGACATCCATATCTTCAAAATCATAAAACATCTCAAAAAATTGTATTGTGTCGAATGAATGCCCACCTGTAATTAAAAGTATATGAGGCTTATCTGAAATTTTATGTTTTGATGTACAGCAAAACAAGATAATGATCATCAGGACATATACGGGTCGTAGATATAAATATTTTTTCATGTCATTCAGAGTATTGATTTTTTTCTGAAATATAATCCAGACATCAAACAATACCAAATGATTCAATTAAATCAGGCTGAAAATTTAAAGCTATATAACACCATATTTCGTTCTGGAAAAGTATACCCGGATTAATATGTATTTTCCCAAGGCTTTTATCACTTTAAATTTATATCTTTATTACATCATTGCTTAAAGAAGTCCTTTACTGATTAATAATCTTCAATTGCCCTGTTCCCAGATGACAAAATTTCGTAGAATCACGCTTCTTATCTCAACCCGCATTTCCTGTAATTTATATGTTAAAAATCAATTTATATGAAACATTCAATCCTTTATCTGGTTGCGATTACATTTGTTTTAATAAATAGTTGTAATCCATACGCCGGTTTACCTCCTTACCAGAATCCCACGCTCGGTTTCGATGAGCGTGTGGAAGACCTGGTTTCCAGGATGACCCTGGAGGAAAAAGTCAGTCAGATGACCAATAATGCTGCAGCAATTGAAAGGCTTGACATCCCTGAATACGACTGGTGGAATGAATGCCTTCATGGTGTTGCCAGGATGGGGAAAGCTACGGTCTTTCCCCAGGCGATTGGTCTGGCAGCCACATTTGACCAGGATCATATGTTCGAGGTTGCTACTACTATTTCAGATGAAGCCCGTGCCAAGTACCACCGCTTCCAGTCGCAGGGTAAACGGGGTATTTATCAGGGCTTAACTTTTTGGACTCCAAATATTAACTTGTTCCGTGATCCAAGATGGGGACGCGGCATGGAAACATATGGTGAAGATCCATATCTCACCGGGAAAATGGGTGTAGCCTTCATTAAAGGAATGCAGGGTGATGACGATAAATATCTCAAAACAGTTGCCACCTCAAAGCATTACATTGTCCACAGCGGCCCTGAACCCGACAGGCATTCATTTGATGCCAGAATTAGTGAGCGGGATTTCAGAGATACATATTTGCCTCATTTCAAAATGACAGTTGAAGAGGCCAATGTCTGGTCAATCATGTGTGCCTACAATCGATATATGGGTGAAGCCTGTTGCGGCAGCAGCAGACTGCTGATGGATCTGCTCCGCGATGAACTGGGATTCCAGGGGTATGTTGTCTCTGATTGTGGAGCTATCCGGGACTTTTACACCGGGCATTTTGTCGCCGATTCTGCTGCGGATGCCGCTGCCCTGGGTGTCCGCTCCGGGACAGATCTTAACTGCGGCAGTGTTTATCCGGCACTTGTCAAAGCTGTGGAAGACAGACTAATAACAGAAGATGAAATTGATGTATCAGTCAGGCGACTTATGCTGGCCAGGATGAAACTGGGGATGTTTGACCCGGATGAAATGGTGCCATGGAGTGGCATCACCTATGATATCGTAGATTGTGAAAACCATCGTAAACTGGCCCTGGAAACTGCCCTTAAATCAATCGTACTGCTTAAGAATGAAAATAATCTTCTGCCACTATCGAAGAATGTTGGTAAAATCGCTGTCATTGGTCCAAATTCAAATGATGTAGAAGTCCTGAATGCCAATTATAACGGGATCCCAACAAATCCTGTTACACCACTTGAGGGAATCATTGTGAAAGTTGGCGAAGAAAATGTTTTATATGCACCTGGATGTGAACATGTTCCCGGACTCCCGGTTTTTGAAGAAGTTCCTTCAAGTGCTTTATTCACAGATCAAAACTTAACGGTAAACGGGTTAACCGGTCAATATTATACAAATAAATCCTTTGAAGGAGATCCTGTGGAAACCAGGGTAGATCCCCAGGTAGACTTCTACTGGTGGGATAGCGCTCCTTTTGAGCAGCTCGATGATGACGATTTCAGTATCAAATGGGATGGGTATATTGTCCCGCCCCTCTCCGGGGAATATGCTCTTGGTGGAGAAGGGATGAATGGATTCAGTGTATTCCTTGATGACTCATTGCTTGTAAGGTTCAGGAATATACACCATACTTCAAAAAGATACCGGTTCGTTAACCTGAAAGCAAATCAGCCATACAGAATTCACATTGATTATTATGAAGAACATGGTGATGCAAGTATTAAACTGCTCTGGTCGGTACCGGGAAAAGATCTTGAAAAAGAAGCGCTGGAGGTTGCAGGAAAAGCCGATGCAGTCATTTTATTTATGGGATTATCACCCAGGCTCGAGGGAGAAGAGATGGGCGTTCGTCTTGAGGGATTCCAGGGCGGTGATCGTACAGATATCCAGCTTCCTAAAATTCAGCAGGACCTGATTAAAAAGATCCATGCAATGAATAAACCAACTGTACTTGTCCTGTTGAGCGGAAGTGCCCTGGCAGTGAACTGGGAACAGGAAAACATAGATGCAATTATCGAAGCATGGTATGGCGGACAGGCAGCAGGTACAGCTATTGCAGATGTTATATTCGGCGATTATAATCCCGGCGGAAGGCTTCCGGTTACCTTTTATAAATCGGTTAAAGACCTTCCTCCTTTCACCGACTATAATATGGCTGGAAAGACTTACAGGTATTTCACGAAAGAACCTCTGTATGCGTTTGGATATGGCTTGAGCTATACCACTTTTGAGTATAGTGAACCTGTTCTTAGTAAAAACATTATCACAGAGAATGAACCTGTCACGGTTTCAACACAGGTTACAAACAGCGGCAATATGGCCGGGGAAGAGGTCGTTCAGTTATATATTAAGGATGACGAAAGCAGCGTTGCAAGGCCTTTACGTGAATTAAAAGGTTTTTCCAGGATCTACTTTGAACCGGGTGAAACAAAAACAGTGGATTTTGAAATTACGCACAAAGAACTGGCGTTTTATGATGTTGGGAAAGGTGAATATATTGTTGAACCTGGATCATTCACCATATATGTTGGATCTTCATCGAGGCTGCAGGATCTTAAAATGGTTATGCTGACCGTTCAGTAATTATATTTAATGCTCACCGGGGCTGTGTCACAACTAATATTTCACGGAAAGGTCGCAAAGAAAACATCAAGTACGCAAAGAATACGTATCTGTTAATCAATACTTTGCGATCTTTGGGGCAACTTTGCGGACTCTGCGTGAAGCCTTAAATTGTAGTTGTGACACAGCCCCGGTAAGTGATAAAACAATTTTTCGGATTATTATTCTTTTACGATTTTTTTCGTCAGTGAATCCCCATCTTCTATTACCGTAAACAGATAAACACCACGTACAAGGTGATCCAGCGGTAAATAAATGATATCGTTCCGCGTTTCATAGCGTGCAATAACTTTCCCGTTCAGATCAGAAATAATGATATCTTTCTTGACATTTTGATTTTTGAATTCAATCCATAGTTTATTAGTAAAAGGATTTGGTCCAACACTGAATGAACCCTCCATCTGAGGTGTTTTAATAATGCTGGTCACATCAAGCAGCCAGTTATCAGGATCTGGAATAACTTCCAAGACATAGGATGGGAACTGAAATTTAAAATACTGGTCATTGCTAAGCTGTTCAACACGGATCAAAGTATCCGTACCATCAATGAATTGCACAAGGAAATCAATATGTGTTCTGAAAAAAGGAGTTACTTCTGATGATCCTGATTGTGAGGAAGCAATGATTAATGTATCCTGGTTCTGCCACCAGTTTATGGTGAAGTTAGGATATCCTTTCCCAAAATACCACTGATCAAAAAACCAGTCAAATTCTTTTCCGGATGTCTCCTCAAGAACTTCCTTGAAATCCATCCCGGTAGCAACGCTGTCTTTATAGGTTTTCATGAAATTCCTCAATGTCTGAAAAAATACTGAATCATTATCCAATTCATAGCGGATCATATGAAGGATGCTTGCACCTTTTTTGTATGATAATGCTCCGCTGAAAATCCGCATTTCATCTTCAGCATCCTCTGCAGGAATATATATACTGCCTTCGGGCTGTGTTCTGGCCCTGTCGTGGGCATTCACCATCCATATCTGCGCATCTTCTTTCGACAGGAGGAATTCAGCTGCAAGGTATTCAACATATGAGGCAAAGCCTTCGTTGATCCATATATCCTGCCAGGTAGCACAGGTCACATGATCTCCAAACCACTGATGGGCCAGCTCATGTGCTACCAGGTAGAAATTAAAGCTCGACAGAGTTGTCATCGTCTGATGTTCCATCCCTCCTCCCATCGGGGCATAGCAATGTCCGTACTTTTCCTGGTGAAAAGGATATATTGTGAAAAGATCGGAATAGAGTTCAATCATCTCCCTGGTTTTATCAATATCTTCCCTGTTTTCACTTAAAAATTCCGGAACATCATAAATATAGTTTTGTATCAGGATAGAATCTCCACCCTGACCAGGATAAGCATATATACTGTAATCCTGGTAATCAGCTACTGATAATGATAACAGATAAAAAGCAATGGGATAGTGTGTTTTCCATTCAAACCGGTGCATGCCATCCTGAAGAGTGGATATGTTTGTTAAGATCCCGTTCGAACCAGCCATCAGGCTCGTATCCACAGTAATATAAATATATGCCGAATCGGCCTTGTCATTCAGTACCTGTTTACAGGCAAACCAGTCCTTTGCATGAAAAGGCTCAGATAAAGTATAGGTTACATTCCGGTTTACCAGGTAATCAGTCCTGTTTGATATTCCTGAAAAAAAGCTATCGTTGCCACCCTGCCCGCCATAATATATACGGCATGAAAACAGATCACCCCTGAGCAGGCTTGAATATGGTTGTATGAGTATGAGATCAGCTGAATGAACATATAATGTATCCGGGATCCCATTAAAAAAAACTGAGTCAATCGTAAAATCGGAAGACAACTCAAAAACAATCTCATCAAGATCATCTGCTTTGGTTCTTGCCTGAATTTCAGTGAATCCGGTAATACATGTGCTGGTATCATTAACTGTGATATCGATATAATAAAAAGTCACATCATAATTAAGCAAGCGTGGATCCGTAATATACGTAACAGAATTTTTAAGGTTAAAGGATTTGGGCTCCAGGCAGAACTTATTCTCGATTTCCTGCGCAAATAGAAGTGGACAGATAAAAAGAAAAAGAGCAATTATAAGTAATTGAAATATCTTCACTGGATTCTTTAAAACAAGTATATAGAGTATTAAACGATCTTTCCGGCAAATTGTTTTAATACTCACCCGGTGATTTCGATTCACCGGGCGGGTGTTACCGGCCTTGGTAAGCATCCTTCACACAGCGAAATCCTACCGTTGAACACCTGTCATATCCGGGGGATACCAGAAGCAACATTTGTGTTCTGTTGAGCGGTTGCGGTCCTCCTTTTACATACCAGATGCTTGCTGTAGGATTATAATATGATCCGCCGCGGATCATTACAAACCGATGGCTTCCGTTACTATACATATCGTTCGTTAACTGCCAGACATTACCGACTATATCACAGACCCCAAAAGGACTTTTAGCCTGTGGCCAGGAATTTACCGGCATCAGCCCGGAATCACCTGGATTACAGAAATCATCCCTGAACTCATTTCCCCAGGGCCATTTCCTGCCATCCATACCCTGTGCAGCAAACTGCCATTCCGCCTCTGTTGGAAGACGTTTTCCAGCCCATGAAGCATATGCGAGGGCATCCTCAAAACTGACATAGACGACCGGGTGATTTTCTGTTCCGGCTATATATTTACCCATCCGCCAGTGTTCGAGGAAATTGGTAGTATCCCCCGGTGTGTAGCCTGTTTCTCTGATAAACTCATAATACTGGCTGTTTGTAACTGGATATTGATCAATATAAAATGTTTCCAGAACAACTTCAGGATTGTTTTCATAATCAGGATAAGGAATAAATTCATCTGTTGGAACAATATTCATTTTCAGCCTGCCTCCCGGGATCCTGATCATACCTTGCGGGGTTTTACCTGACTTTTCCGTCTTGATATGGCTGCTGATCAACCATGGCTTACCCGGTGGCCATAATAAAATGTTTTCATCCAGAAGTTCGTCCCGACTGAAAAGCTGAACTACAATCTTATCTTCATAGTTACCGAACATTTCCCGGATACTGAGTGAATGTTTCCCCGGTGGAAAATCGTACGATTTATTCTGGTATCCCGGATTGCCTGCCCATATTTTGATCAAATCTCCTTCCGGCGCATGAATAGCAATTGAATCACCTTTCCTGGAACAGTTTATCAGTCTGGGAAACAAAGCAATACATTCATTAGCTCCCTCCTGTCGTGTACCCAGCCATGATTGATTGAAAGCATCCAGGTATACGGGAAGATATTGTTTGTTGTCAACCATAACTGGCTGAACTTCATGATGATGCCATAAACTAACCCAATGATAATTCACTGGTGGTTGTGTTCCAGAATCTGTAGTTGTATACAGTTTCAGATTATCAGGCACTCCAATCAGTGGCCCATCATAACCTTGCGGTACAAGGCTATAAACAGTATAGATCAGTTTCTTGCCATCCCTCCATTGATTAACCCAGATAGAATCACGGAGGGTCTCAACGAGGGGGATCCAGTCCGGATCGAGGAATGCCGTACTATGCTCCCTGAGGATCATGGTTGTTTTCCCGAGGTACAGGAATTCTTTATCCATCCATGCCGGTCTTCCGGGAGCAAAGTTGATGATTTCCGTTCCTATACCATTGAGGAAGGATATCGCTGCTTCCCGGTGCAGTTGTCCATCACGGATATGGCAGACACGGAAAATACCAAATTCAGGTTTGATGAGTTTGTTCAGGTTTAATTCAGGCTGGTAACGAATGGCATCATGGACCCGTCCAGAAACAATACCGGGCATATCTTCCGGGATGGCCATCCCTTCGCTATACATGATGACGCCCGGCCGGGCTCTGTCAGCCGCCTCCTGCAGGGCATAGCTTGATTTTCCCCTTGTATCCAGTACCACACCATCTGCTTCAATAGCACCGATGATCTGTGTCAGTGCTTCGTACGGATCCTCTTTCCTCGTACTCTCATCCCATGGATTATAGGCAATAAAAAATTTTGTATTGTGTTCCCTGGCATGAAAGGATAACGATTTTAGGGCTGTCATACCTCCCGGCATATCCCTGTAAAGATCCCACTGGTTACGTTCATCTACTCCCAGTCGTGGCCAGGTTGGCCAGATACCGATCACATCATAATTGCCAAAAAGCTCCCTACCCCTTTCTATTTGTTGATCAAGCAAATACTTTCCTTTTTCATACGAATAAAATTCCTGGTCCCAGGCAAACTGGAGAAAAATAATTTTTGCATCCCGTATCCATTTCAGATCATCCCTGTCGTAAAGCGTATTATCGAAATTATCAAGATCATAAAGCCACCTGTCCTGAAACATCAACCTCAGACCTTCCTGCCAGGAACTGCTGAACAGGTCAAAATAGAACGAATATTCAACCGTTCCACCCGGGGGGATTAAAGTCTCGTACCTCCTTCTGATACTTCCTTCCCAGGCTGTTCGGCGTGATATTGCACAGAGTGAAACTTCATTATTTACCGGAAAAGCCCCATAACCCATCTCCCAGGCATTATCAGGTAAAATGACCCTGACCGGCCCATAGCCGGGCCTGAATAATTTGGCACGGGCCAGCTCCCATGGTCCTGTTGAAGTTATAAAGACATGGTTATACTGCTGCCCGAACGGGATGATATTTTCCAGCAGCAGGGTATCAGAACCGATATTTTCCAGGAACAGGATATATTTAAGTCCTTTCCCAATAAATTCCACTTTCCTGTATTCTCCATGCAGTCCCCTGTCCAGCTTGAATGTCAAGTTTCCATCTTCCGATCGTCTTAAAGATTCTGTTGATAATTGATAGTGTTCATTCAGGACAAAGGAGAATAAAGGTTCAGGATTTCCCAGCAACAAGTTATTCCCATCACTCAGAACCAGAGATTTTATTGCTGTTTCAGCCGTGTAGTTGAAATCTACCAGATCCTGGGAGTAATTATCGATAAATAATACCAATAATATTAACAATATACTATGTCTTAACATATCTCCTTTCCCGGGAATAAAGAATCAACTAAATCTATATTAAATAATCCGCATTCACAAGTTCATTTATACCATCCCTGCATACTGCATAGTCAAATCCTTTTTTCAGGGAATAACCACCTGTTTCTCCATTTCTGGTAACAGCGATAAAACCTACCTGTGCAGATTTCTCAAATGGAAATTTTTTATTTATACGCAATACAGCTTCACGGCATGCATTACCGGGCGACCAGCCGTTTCTCATCAGTTCAACAATGAGAAATGAGCCTGAGATTTTCAGGATCAGCTCTCCCAGGCCTGTTGCGGTGGCTGCCCCAACTTCATTATCGACGTACAGGCCCGCCCCAATAATGGGTGAATCCCCCACCCTGCCGGGTAGCTTAAATGCCAGGCCACTAGTGGTGCACGCTCCGGCAAGATTGCCTGCTGTATCCATTGCCAGCATTCCGATTGTATCGTGATTTAATCGGTCAGCAGGGCTATTTCCTCCCGAAATCTTCCATGTTTCATATGCCTTGCGGGATTCAGGTGTCAGCAGATCCTCTTCCTTAAATCCCTGGGATATAGCAAACTGCAGTGCCCCCCTGTCGGCAAGGATAACATGGGGAGTTTTCTCCATAATTTTCCTGGCAACAGATACAGGATGCATGATATATCGCAGGCACACAACCGATCCGGCATTGCCTTTTTCATCCATGATACATGCATCAAGGGTAACCTCTCCACTGCCGTCAGGCAATCCACCATACCCGACAGAATTAATTGCAGGGTCAGCTTCTGTAATCCTTACACCGGATTCAACAGCATCAAGAGCATATCCGCTGGAACCAAGAATTTCCCATGCTGCCTTATTGGCTTTCAATCCATGAGACCAGGTTGATACAACGACCGGATATTTTGGCTGTTTTAAAGGTGCTGGGTAAGCCAGTACCTTTTCAGATACAGCAACGCCCAGTGAGGCTGCAATGGATGTTTGAAGAAAAGTTCGCCGGGTGTACATCGTTATATTGTTATTGAAGGTATGTTTAAGAAACTAAAAATTAGATTATACCAAAGATAAGAAGATAACAAATGGATCACACAGGTATCGTTAAATGGTTTAACTACTGGTGAGCTAATATTTTACAAAATAAAGGTGAAATAAATTGTTATAGCCAAACAATCCCGATAGCAAAGTGTGTCGGGATTGAATTGTTAAATGGCTGAATGGTTAACAGTTTAACAATTTAACAATGAATTAGGAAGTACAACTGAATTAACAATTGAATTAACTATTGAATGACGCCCGCGAAGCGAGCAAATGACAACTTAATGACAATTGAATAACTACTGAGGCACTACTGAATTAATTACTGAAAAACATTTAACTAACAATAGTTATGACAGGAACAACTAATAAATTAATCGTGGAATACCACTACTCCGTCAGGAATTTATAAATAGTGGTCTGTTTATATACCTCTCCCTGCTTCAACAGGGTGGAAGGAAAGTGGGGATGATTGGGAGAGTCGGGATAATGTTGTGCTTCAAGACATAATGCAAGATGTTTTCTGTATTTAATATTGCCTTTCCCTTTAATCCCTTTCAGGAAATTTGAACTATAGAATTGTATTGCCGGTTCAGTAGTATAAACTTCCATCATTCGTCCCGATCCCATATGTCTGACCCTTGCTGCAAATTCAGGATGAACATCTCTCTTATTGAGTACAAAACAATGATCATAACCATTCGCAAGTTTGCTTATGTCAGCGCCAATAGGCTTTTCTATATTGAAGTCAAGGGGTCCCCCATTCAGCTTAATCAATTTTCCATTTGGAATCAGGTGTTTATCCGTTTCAATATAATGCGATGCATTGATCAATAGTTCATGGTCATATATCAGATCCTTCGCACCATTCAGGTTGAAATAACCATGATGGGTCAGGTTAAGGTAAGTATCTGCATCGGTCGAAGCAACATATTCGAAGGTCAATTCATTATTTTCACCCAACGAAATGTTTACATCTACTTTCAGGTTCCCCGGATAACCTTCCTCCATATCGAAACTCAGGTAACTCAGCATAATCCCGGCTCTATTAATGTCTGCATATTCATTATAATTCCACAGGATCTTATCATAACCTTTTAATCCACCATGAAGATGATTTTTGCCATCATTCTGATACAATGAGTATTCCTTTTCATTGAGAATAAATTTTCCGTTTGAGATCCTGTTTGCATACCTGCCGATCAAAGAGCCGATATAGGGATGTTTCCCAAGATATCCATCAATATTATCAAATCCAAGCACAACATCATCAACATTTCCATCCCGGTCCGGCACAAGGATCGAAATGACAGTTCCCCCGTAGTTGGTAACTTTAATTGTTATACCATTTGAATTCTGAAAGGTGAACAGGTGGGCTTCTTCTTTATCCGAAAGACTTCCGAATACTTTGGTGTCGACTTTCATTCGATAATGAATTTATACAACGCTTATAAACAAAAGTAATAATTTGAATTCTTAATTAATGAAGTTCAGGATAAAATATATTAATTGTATAAACAATCATAAATACAATGTTTCACTGAAATAACCCGGCAATTAAACCTTTAAACGGCAAACCAGGTTAAACAATTGATGGATAAATCAAAAGATGATAAAATGAATAATTGAGTTACTTTAAATCTTGCAATATCAATGTTTTTAAATTAAATACTGATGGTTCAATACTGAATAAAAAAATTGGTAACAGACAAATTAATTGGATTTTTTTTTATTTTTGGAGGCAATTTAATCCTAATAATCATACTTAAATCCGGCAGAATGAAAGCTTCAAATTTAAAATCTCAACTTGTTATTATAGCAATTATCCTGGCAATTTTATCAGGCTTTGCAGGATGTACTGGTAAATCACCAAAGGATGTTCAAACACAGGACGAAGGAATTACCCTTGACGAACCGGAAGATGAAAAGGATGAATTAGTCAGGGAAGTACTTGAATATCCCCTGCCAACCTCTTTTGAAGTGACAAAATTATTAATTGAGGCTGGTGCCGGATATATTCTTGATATCTGTAACAGGACTGAAAATGCAGGTAAATACATCAGTCTGAAAAGCAAAGCATTAAACCTTGGTATTTACGGTGCTGACCTGAGTTATGCTGCTACCTATAACCAGACCCAGGAAACCATGCAATACCTTGAGGCATCAGCTAAACTGATTGATGAACTTCAGATCTCCACGGCATTCAATCAAATACTGGTGGACAGAGTTGAACGTAATCTTGACAATGTGGACTCTCTGATTATCATCATCTCCGACTCATTTTACGAAACTTATGAATATCTGCAGGCGAATGAACAGGATAACCTGTCCCTCCTGGTTATGACCGGAAGCTGGATCGAAGCCCTGTTTATCAGTACACAGATCAGTATTATCAGTACTGATAATCAGAAGATAGTTGAGATAATCTCTGATCAGAGTTCAAGTCTTTCTGAACTTCTAAATCTCCTGGAGGAAGTTAAGGATGATCCGATGATCACTGATATATATTCCGGGCTCTTGGATATTAAGGCACTGTATGATGCCTCCGCATCTCCAATGAATCCGGAGGAGCTTGACAGGCTTATCACAGCTACTGAAAACATCAGAAAAAGCATTGTTTAGCAGAATTCCACCCACCCGGGAAAATCACTGTCAGGGTAATTGAATAAATAGTATTCAAAGTCCGGAATAAATCCGGCATTAGCAATACTTAAAAAATTATTTAATCATACCCTTACTGACGATATTCTTTCCTATTCAGTCAAATTCACTAATTTTATACTGAAATATTCTGATCTTTCATGAGTGAATCTATTCTGAATGCATTGATGCACCTGTTTGCTTTAGTTACCACCCTCAGTGAAGAAGGGATAACTGAGTATGGCAGGAGTATTGTAAAAGCATATTTACTTCAACATTTAAAGGATGATGTAGCGGATGAATACCTGAAACTGTTTGAGGATTACCTTGATTTTTATAACAGGGATAAGGAATTCCAGGAAAGTGGAGAACTACCGGCAACATCCATATATGCCTCCCAGTACCTCGCAAAAGTGTGCAGTCAGATCAGAAAGGAATTACACAGGAATGAAAGGATCATTGTTTTGCTTCGGTTGATTGAGTATGTGCATGTAGACAACAAAATCTCAGAATTTGAAAGTAATTTTATCAGACTTGTAGCTGAAACATTCAGCATCAGCAATACCGAAATGAATAATGCCATGATATTTATCGAGCATGGCAGGGAAAATGAAATAGATCCTGATTATATTCTTACTATTGGTCCCACAGAAACGTCCTCCATTGAGGAACTGGAAGGTGATTGGATTGATCAGAACAGACCAAAACCTGTAATTCAGGAGAAAAAAATTATCCGGGATGAACTGGAGGGGGAAATCATTGTACTGCACTTCAACAGCATTAATATTTTCATATTTAAATATTCAGGAAATGACCAACTTCTGCTGGATAGTCATCCGGTAAATCCTGATAAGTTTTATATACTTGACAGTGGATCAAGTCTCCGCAATGAAAAAATCAGTCCGGTTTATTACAGTGATATAGCAAGCATGTTTTTTAAGCCTGAATCTGAAATCAAGCTTATCATGAATGCTGAGAATATTGAATTCAGATTCAGGAACAGCACCAACGGGATCCATGACTTTTCCTTTTCTGTTGAATCAGGGCAGTTAATCGGAATCATGGGAGGAAGCGGCGTAGGTAAATCCACTCTTTTAAACCTCCTCAGCGGTCAGCTGACCCCCAACCAGGGTAGTGTGACGTTAAATGATTATGATATTCATAAAGATCGGTTTAAATTAAAAAATGTTATAGGCTTTGTCCCTCAGGATGATCTTCTGTTTGAGGAATTAACTGTTTTCCAGAATCTTTATTATAATGCCCGACTCTGTTTTGGGGATTTCTCTGAAGTGCAGTTACAGCAGGTAGTTCAAAAAACGCTGACAGATTTAGATCTGTTAGATGTCAGGGACCTGAAAGTAGGTAATCCACTGGATAAGTATGTCAGCGGAGGTCAGAGAAAAAGGCTCAATATTGGACTGGAGCTGATGCGGGAGCCTATCGTTCTGTTTATTGATGAACCAACATCAGGACTTTCATCAAACGATGCAGAAAATGTTATGCGTTTGTTAAAGGAACAAACGATAAAGGGAAAGCTCGTGATTGCAAACATTCATCAACCCTCTTCCAATGTTTTTAAAATGCTGGATAAATTATGGGTCCTTGACAAAGGAGGTTACCCAATTTATACCGGTAACCCGGTGGATGCGATCGTTTACTTTAAAAAACTCAGCAGTTATGCCGATGCAAGTGAGGCTGAATGCTCCAGTTGCGGGTATGTCAATCCCGACCAGATCCTGCAAATTATTGAGACAAGAAAAGTTGATGAACAGGGCAGGTTTACCCTGGAACGAAAAATAATGCCTGAAGAATGGTATACTCAATATAAACAAAAAATTGAACCGGATCTGGAAAAACTAAACTCAAAAAAAATCTTGCCACGCAACCAGTTCAAAATACCGGATATTGATAAACAATTCTTTATATTCTTTATCCGAAACCTGCTTTCAAAAATTACGAACAAGCAATATATCCTGATCTTTTTGCTGGAAGCCCCCAGTCTTGCATTTATCCTCTCCTTTTTCATCAAATACATGGAGGCCAATGAATACATTTTCAGTGCAAATAAAAATATACCCACATATCTTTTTATGTCTGTTATCGTAGCACTTTTCCTTGGATTGGTCCTAAGTGCAGAGGAAATTATCAAGGATAAAAAGATATTGAAACGGGAGAGTTTTCTTAACCTCAGCCGATTCAGTTACTTAAATTCAAAAATCCTGTACCTCTTCGGGCTGTCGGCCATTCAGACATTCTTATTTGTTATCATTGGAAATGCTATCCTTGAAATAAAAGGTATGACCTTAATTTTCTGGTTAATCCTTTTTAGCGCTGCCTGCTTCGGGAATATGGTTGGCTTAAATATTTCAGCCGGTTTGAATTCCGTTGTTTCAATCTACATCCTGATACCACTCATCCTGATACCCCAACTTCTTCTCAGTGGCGTGCCTGTAAAGTTTGATGATCTTCATAAAAGTCTCACATCAAAGATCTACGTTCCGGTCATAGGCGATATCATGACCTCACGATGGGCATATGAAGCCATGGCTGTGGAATTATTCAAAAATAACTTCTTTGAAAGGAATTTTTATGAACCCGACCAGGTCATAAGCGAGTCCACATATAGAACATCTTTCCTGATCCCCAGGTTATTAATACTTGCTGAAGAATGTCAGAGAAATATCAATAATCCAGGAAACCAGCAAAAACTTAAGAATGACCTTCAGATTCTTCATCAAGAAATTGAGAATCAGGGTACCAATCCCGATCTGTTCCCTTTTGAATACATAGATAACCTGACTATCAATTATTTCGATGAAGAAATTGCAGAAGAAACAATGGATTATCTTACTTATCTGAGGTTTTCTTTCCAGGAGAAAGCCCGGGAGGCAACCCAGAAAAGGGATAGTATTTATCAGCGTCTGGCAGATTCCATAGGAGAAGAATCCATATTCATGCTTAAGCAGGATAATCATAATGAACAACTAGCTGACATTCTTACGAACCGTAATGAAATTAACAAGATCATAATGATTAATAACCGGCTTATCCAGAAAAAAGATCCCATCTTTATGATCCCTGAATCAAATATCGGCCGGGCTCAGTTTTACGCTCCCTTTAAAAAATTTAATAACCAGTTGTATGATACCAAATGGTTTAACCTGATGGTCATATGGATTTTTTCTTTTATCCTGTATGTCCTGTTACTCCTGGATGTCTTCAGGGAAATCAATGATTATATTACCGGCCTTAAGATGCGGCAACAATCCTGAGTCGAAAAATAAGCCATTCATTCAATCCATAATTACTCCCTCCGTGTAACAACTAGTTTTTCATGCAAAGAACGCAAAGAAAACATGTCAGGTTCGCAGAAATTATATGACTGCTAATCAAAGCTTTGTGACAACTTTGCCTGCCTTTCCTGGGACAGGCGGATGAGTTTTGCGTGAAGCATTAAACTGAAGTTATGACACACCCCCGTGTCCGAATGACGGACAGATGGGGTAAGAAACAAGATTCCCTTTATACCATTTACTAACTCACAGGTTACAGTAGAACATACCCGGAGAAAAATTTTATCATAAATTTTATTTTTCCTTCCAAAGGGCATACATCAACATGAGTTAATTATTACTTTTAAACATTATAAAACCCTTTTTCCAAATTTCATATGAAAATTAAACTGATCGACTTCATTATTATAGCCGCCTATCTTGCATTCACAATTGTTATAGGATTAATCCTGAAAAACCGTGCCCAGAAAGATAAGTCTTCATACCTCCTTGGGAGTAACCGGCTTCCCTGGTATATGCTGGGATTATCTAATGCATCTGGCATGTTTGACATTTCGGGGACCATGTGGCTTGTAACCCTTATGTTCGTATATGGACTGAAAAGCATCTGGATTCCATGGCTGTGGCCGGTTTTTAACCAGATATTTTTAATGGTATATCTGTCCGCATGGTTGAGGAGATCCAATGTCACCACCGGGGCAGAATGGATCGGAACAAGATTCGGATTTGGGAGAGGTGCTGAATTATCTCATAATGTGGTTGTAGCCTTTGCCCTGATCAGTTGTCTTGGATTCCTTGCATATGGTTTTATCGGACTTGGAAAATTTATTGAAATATTCATACCATGGGAGATTGTCTCAGAATATATCCCACTCAACATCAAACCTGAATATGTACCCCATCTATACGGTATCGCCTTCACTGCCTTTGCTGTATTTTATGCAATACTGGGAGGTATGATGAGTATTGTCTGGGCCGACCTGATTCAGTATATTATCATGACCATTACCTCCATTGTAATTGGTATCATTGCCATGAATGCACTAACCGATCATGCCCTTGTTGTGCCGGAAGGATGGCATTCTCCCTTCTTTGGCTGGAAACTTGGTATCGACTGGCAGGGAATTATCGCTGAAGTGAACGAAAAGATCAGAACTGATGGTTATTCACTGTTTTCTCTCTTCTTTGGTGTGATGTTGTTCAAGGGCATACTGATCAGTGCTGCCGGTCCTGCACCAAATTACGATATGCAGAAAATACTTGCCACAAAGAATCCCAAGGAAGCAGCCATGATGAGTGGATTCGTCTCTGTAATCCTTAATCCTATCAGGTATTTCCTCATTACCGGTTTTGCAGTACTAGCTATCTTGTTTTATAACCAGCTGGACCTGATTGTTGCCGGTAAAATAGATTTTGAACAAATCCTGCCATCAGCCATCAATGAGTTCGCACCAATAGGTATCCTGGGCCTTCTTCTTGCAGGACTTCTGGCAGCATTTAACTCTACGTTTGCCGGAACCTTGAATGCTGCCCAGGCATACCTGATCAATGATATATTCCTGAAATATATCAGACCCAACGCAACAGGCCGACAGGTAAAAACCATAAACTACACCGCAGGCCTGATTGTTGTTGCTATCAGTATCATATTTGGTATTTTCTCAAAAAATGTCAATAGCGTTTTACAATGGATTGTATCCGGCTTGTGGGGTGGTTATACGGCAGCCAATGTGCTGAAATGGTACTGGTGGCGGTTTAACGGGCATGGATTTTTCTGGGGAATGGCTACAGGTATTGCAGCGGCACTGATCTTTCCAAAATTTCTCCCTCCCCTCTTTCCCGCTATCCCACAGGATATAATATTGCTCTATTTCTTTCCGGCACTCTTATTGATTTCTGTAATCGGCTGTATTGCTGGAACATATATGGCCCCACCAACAGAAGAAGAAACCCTTAAAAAATTCTACCTGACGGTAAGACCCTGGGGATTCTGGAAACCCATTCATAATAAAATAGTTGCTGAAATTCCAGATTTCACCGAAAACAAGAACTTCGGCAGGGATATGTTCAACATATTTGTGGGAATCATCTGCCAGACAGCACTGATTGCACTTCCAATATTTATCATCATCAGGGCCCATGCCTCTTTGATAATCACAATTGCACTGATTGCGATCACCGGGGTGGTTTTGAAGAAGACATGGTATGATCGCCTGGAGCAGGTGTAGAAAGTGTGAAGGTGAGAAGGAACGAGAAACAGGAATGAAGGGAGAAGGGGATGGATAGAAGAAGACAGGATTTGGTCACTCCTCCCAGATATTCGGGATTTGGTTCAGATAAAAGATAAAGTAAACAGATAACAACCTGAAAAGACTGATTGGTAGATCGGACGAGATCCCTCAGTCGCTTAGCTCCTTCGGGATGACTTTGATCATAAAAACGATTGCAGCTGTTTAATGCACAACCGAAGAACTACTGAAGCACCTTTATATATTGTTAAATGGTTAAATTGCTTGTTAATAAATAAAAACTGCCTTAGCAGATCAACAATTTAACAATTTGACAATCTAACAACGAATTATGAAACACAACTGAATTAACTACTGAATTAATACTTGAACCAGAACATCATGAAAAAAAAAGAATTCAATCAACGTCTGGCATACCTGATCACAAAGCATGAAAAACTGGTAAACAGGAAAAATAAAAAACTAAAAAACAGTAATGGTATTTACGAACGGTATAAGTATCCTGTTCTTACAGCTGATCATACACCCCTGCAGTGGAGGTATGACCTCGATTATAATACCAATCCATACCTGATGGAACGAATGGGTATCAATGCTGTATTTAATGCCGGTGCTATCGAGTTGAACAATAAAATATGCATGATCACGAGGGTGGAAGGATGGGACCGCAAATCGTTCTTTGCAGTTGCTGAAAGCTCTAATGGTATAGATCATTTCAGGTTCCGTGATTATCCGATAGTAATGCCTGAAACTGATGATCCGGATGTAAATGTTTATGATATGCGGCTAATCCTGCACCAGGATGGCTGGATATACGGCGTATTCTGCACAGAACGAAAAGATCCCAATGCTCCTCCCGGCGATCTGTCATCAGCAATAGCACAATGTGGTATCGCACGGACCAGGGACCTGGATACATGGGAACGGTTGGATGATTTGAAGACAGCATCACCTCAGCAACGTAATTGCGTGCTTCATCCTGAGTTCGTAAATGGGAAATATGCTTTTTACACCAGGCCCCAGGATGATTTCATCCAGGCAGGAAAGGGAGGTGGTATAGGCTGGGGATTGGCAGACAAAATAGAACACGCGGTAATCAAGAAAGAAAAAATTATTGATGAGCGTCTTTATCATACCATTAAGGAATCGAAAAACGGTCAGGGCCCTGCTCCAATTAAAACAAAAGAAGGCTGGTTGCATCTTGCACACGGAGTCCGTGGCTGTGCAGCCGGATTACGGTATGTCCTGTATATGTTCATAACAGACCTGGCCCATCCCGATAAGGTTATCAAAAAGCCGGGGGGATATTTTCTTGCTCCACAGGGGCAGGAACGTATCGGTGATGTATCCAACGTTGTTTTCAGCAATGGATGGGTTGCGAGGAAAGACGGGACAGTATTCATTTACTATGGTTCCTCAGATACCAGGATGCATGTGGCAACTTCAACAATCGACAGGTTGCTGGATTATGTAAAAAATACTCCTGAAGATGGGCTTCGGTCTGCCACATGCGTGGAACAAAGAATTAAGTTGATTCAGAAAAACCATGCGTTAGTGTAATTGTTAAAGTGACATGAGTTAGTACAGGTTCATGATTTTTGTGTAAAATATTGCAGCTCTTGTAGCCTTTGCTACATTGCGAAAATCGAAACATTCCAATAATTGCGACCACTTTACTATTGCGACTTTACAACCATTGCGACAATTGCGACCAATAATCTTTACTACAAATCCGATTCTTGTAACTAATGATCCATTATTATTCTCAATTTATTCAATTTCCATATCTTTATTCATAAAAACTACTAATATGATAAGTAGAATCTGGCATGGTTACACCTTAAAGGTAAATGCAGACAGTTATGAAGATTTGCTTAAAAAAGAAATCTTCACAGGAATAGTAAATCGTCATATTAAGGGTTTCAATGGAATTGATTTGCTGCGCCGCAATCTTGGTGAAGAAGTGGAATTCATCACCATCATGTGGTTTGTTTCTATAGATGCGGTTAAAGATTTTGCCGGAATCAATTATGAAACGGCAGTTGTTCCACCCGAAGCCCGGGCCCTTCTTTCCAGGTTTGACGAAATATCACAGCATTATGAGGTAAAACATAAACAGTACAGTTAATCATCTTGAACAACTTTTATCCTGATCAACCTGGAGCCCTTGTGCCATGGTGGTTATCATATTATTATAGGTTAGTTTTAAGATTTTTCAAAATATAGAATACATAATGCAGCTGTCGGTTATTAAGCTTATTGTTATTTCCTTTGCCCTATCCTGTTTCTCTGCCTGCAGGCAGGATAACAACAACCAAACACATCCGAATGTGATTTTGATCCTCACTGATGACCAGGGCTGGGGGGATCTCGGTATACATGGGAACCAGATATTGTCCACCCCTGTTCTTGACCGTCTGGCAGGGGAAAGTGTCCGTTTTGATCGTTTTTATGTGTGCCCGCTTTGCGCTCCCACCAGGGCAAGCCTTCTGACAGGCCGGTATCACCTACGTACAGGTACAAGCTCAGTAACGCATAGAAAAGAGGTGATGCGATCCGAAGAATATACGCTTGCGGAATCCTTTCGCGATCATGGTTATACAACTGCCTGCATCGGCAAATGGCACAACGGCGAACAATATCCAAACGATCCACTGGGACAGGGATTTGATGAATTTTTTGGTTTCAAAGCAGGGCACTGGAATAACTATTTCAAAACGCAACTGGTTCATAACAATGAGTATGTTGAAACCGACGGGTATATAACAGATATATTGACTGATCATGCTATTCAGTTTATTGAATCGAACGTCGATCACCCTTTTTTCTGTTACCTGGCTTATAATGCCCCCCACGGGCCATTCCAGGTCCCGGATAAATATTTCGATAAATATAAATCCCTCGGCCTGGATAACAGGGATGCAGCTATTTATGGGATGTGTGAAAATATTGATGACAATATCGGACGGTTGTTATCCACCCTTGACAGCCTTCAAATTACAGACAACACCATTGTTCTATTCCTTACTGATAACGGTCCGAATGGAACCCGCTATAACGGAGGAATGAAAGGGATTAAAGGTGATGTGCATGAAGGGGGAACAAGGGTGCCTTTATTTATAAGGTATCCCGGCAAATTACCTTCAGGTGAAATAATCCCGCAGATATCCGCCCATATCGATCTTTTCCCCACATTGCATGAATTATGTGGTATATCCTGGCCGGATACCCTCCGGCTTGATGGAATCAGCCTGATGCCATTTATTAATAAAGACTCTGCACGATTTTCATCAGAACGAATGATCTTTACGCATCACACTAACAACATATCTCAAAAATTCCCCGGATCTGTCAGAACACAACAGTACAGAATGGTCATAGATAGCAACCAGGATACACTATTATATGATATGGTAACAGATCCCGGTCAGACAACAGATATCGCTCATGATCACGCCGGGCTTACAGAAGAGCTGATTAAAGCTTATGAAGGATCATTCAATGATGTGGTACAGTTAGGTATCGAACCGCCACCGGTACCGGTCGGCTATGAACAGTGCCCTTTAACACGTCTGCTTGCCCCGGAAGCAAAGCTATCAGGCAACCTGCATTTTAAAGGTGTCGCAGGGTGGGCAAATGACTGGATAATCGGATTTGCCTCATCAGAAGATTCATGCTACTGGGAAATGGATGTGATTATACCGGGAGATTACAGGATATCTGCTGAACTCGCAATTTCAGAGCATAATATCCCCCAGAAAATCCTGATCTCAAATAATTTTTCATCTGTAATTAATGAAATAAATAAGGAGTATCTTGCTCCTGTCATAAAATCACCCGACCGTGTTGAGCGTATTGAAGTATTTGAAAGGATCTGGCAAAAGGTTGATATGGGTTTCCTGAAGTTACAGGAAGGAAAGCAACTTATCAGTATACGTCTGCCGGAAATCAGGGGAGCATGTGATTTGGAGCTGAAGGCGATATATCTTGAGATGATAAGGGAATAAGGTCGCACTTTTTTGAAGACGCACACCCTATCCCCTTCTCACAAGAGAGAAGGAATCCAAAGGGGGGAATACTGTAGATGAATTAAATAAAGACAATGTGAGTGTAAAACAATCCTATTAAAAATCAAATATCATGAAAAAACCAGTCTTTATCATTCTTCTTTCCATCGTTGCATTTCTCTATGCATGTCAGAAGCAACCCGAGCGTCCCAACATTATCTTCATCATGAGTGATGATCATGCTTACCAGGCAATCAGCGCATATGGATCGGTAATAAATAAAACTCCGAATATTGACAGGCTTGCTCAGGAAGGGATGATCTTTCAGAATGCATTTGTAACCAATTCGATCTGTGCACCCTGCAGGGCCGTGATCCTTACCGGGAAATACAGTCATCTGAATGGAGTCCTGGACAATGTGCTTGAATTCGATACGGCACAGGCAACTTTTCCGAAAATATTACAAGAGGCTGGTTATCAGACGGTTATGATAGGTAAGTGGCATTTGAAATCTGATCCAAAGGGATTCGATTTCTGGAAGGTCCTTCCCGGGCAGGGAAATTATTATAATCCTGATTTTAGAACTCCGGAGGGGAGGAAACAGATAGAGGGGTATGTCACGGATATTATTACTGATGTTGCTCTTGACTGGTTAAAAAACAGCAGGGATCCCGATAGACCTTTCATGATGATGTACCATCATAAGGCCCCCCACAGGGAATGGTGGCCCGGGCCGGACCATTTAAAAACATTTGATGGCGTGACATTCCCTGAACCACCCACCCTCTTCGATGATTACACAAACCGGGGATCTGCTGCTAGAGAGCAGGAAATGACTATCCTGCATCATATGAATCCTGGAAGTGATCTAAAAATCAAACCGGATGATGTGGATACGATTCGCCCGGATGATCCATGGAATATCAATGCATATAAGTGGAACTACAGGAGGATGACAGACGAACAACGCAGACAATGGGATGAAGCTTATGATCCGATGGTTGAAGCGTTTAAAAGTAATCCTCCCGAAGGAGATGACCTTTTAAAATGGAAATATCAGCGTTATATGCATGATTACCTTTCATGTATCGCATCTGTGGATGATAATGTCGGCAGATTACTCGACTATCTTGACAAATCAGGGCTTACGGAAAATACCATTGTTGTATATACCTCCGACCAGGGATTCTATCTCGGAGAGCATGGTTGGTTTGATAAACGGTTTATGTATGAGGAATCTTTCCGTACACCCCTGCTCATTCGCTGGCCTGGTAGGACAAAACCCGGCTCTCAATGTGAGAAGATGGTTATGAACCTCGATTTTGCCGAGACATTTCTTGATGCTGCAGGACTGACACCACCTGAACAAATGCAGGGTGAAAGCCTTGTGCCATTACTGAAAGGGGAAACCACAGATACCTGGAGAAATGCTCTATATTACCACTATTATGAATACCCTGCTGTTCATATGGTGAAAAGGCATTATGGCATCCGCACAGAAAGGTATAAGCTGATCCATTTCTATTATGATATCGATGAATGGGAACTGTATGACCTGCAGGAAGATCCTCATGAATTGAATAATCTTTATGGAAAAGAGGGTTATGATGAGATAACTGCAGACCTGAAATCAAGACTGAACAGTTTAATAAATCAATATGGCGATTCGGATGAACTGACCAGATCATTTTTACCCCAGGAGAAAGAATAAATTATTAAGAAATTAAACCACGGAGAACACAGAAACTGAACAGAGAACCATTTGCTATGCTTAAACGTCTTATTAAACGGATAATCATCGTATTACTCATCATCTTCATTGCTTATATGATAGTGAGTAATATTGCATTTTTTCAGGGTTTGAGAGGTTCCTTCAGTGAACTTGTTATTATCGATACGGACAGCGGAAACGATATCGATGACCTGTTCGCTGTTGTGCGGGCTTTTATTGATCCGGAGATGGAGATGACCGGTCTTCTCTCCTCACAATGGAACTTTCACCGGAATGCCCCGGATAGTTCAGTCATGATCAGCCAGGAAATCAATGAAAAAATTCTGAAACTCCTGAAAAAAACATATATCCCTCATCCAGCCGGTGCAAATGAAATGCTCCCTTTTGGTGAAGAAAAATACCCACAGCCTGCTGATGCGGCAAAATATATAATAACTGTTGCCAACGGATTACCCACAGGAGAAAAACTGAAAATGATCACACTTGGTGCAACCACCAATCTTGCCTCAGCCATACTGATGGATTCATCCATTATTCCTAAACTTGATTGTTATGTTGCTGGATTGAAATATGATCATATAAACAGAATCTGGGATAAAAATGAATTCAATACACGAAATGATCTTGATGCAATGGATATCCTTCTGAACACCAAAAATCTTGATCTGACAATCATGCCCCTTACAATATCCAAGGAATTCAGATTCAATAAACAGGAAACTTTTCAAAAACTAAGCAGTAAAGGTGATATGTGCAATTACCTGCTTGAATCCTGGGAGAAAAAATATCCAGGTCATGAAGAACGAATCATGCATGATGTGGTCATCATCGAAGCGATTCTTAATCCAAAGCTTGCTGCAATCAGGGAGGTATACACACCGCCTGAAAATACACGTAGAAAAATTAGAGTCTATACATCGGTTAAGACAGAAGCGATGCTGAAAGATTTCTGGAGAGCTGTTGAGAAATATTCCGGGTATTAAGTGCAGGATGAAAAATGATTATGTTAAGGAAGAGTTCTGAGTTCTGAGTTACTGCTGGTCTACAGCCGACAGTTATATCAACGATGGATGAAGCTGTTAACGGCTGTCTCAAAAGTCTTGTAAAGCATTTAACCACAGAGGAAACAGAGATTGAACAGAGTTCACAGAGGTTGGATATTTAGAGGATTATTTCTCTGCGGACTCTGTGAAAACTTTGTGGACTCTGTAATTTATTTAACTTTTAAAACAGCCACCATGGTTCCATGTTTATGCAGGAATTTGCGTTTTTACCTGTAAAAATATGCGATAAATAATCTTAAATAAATTGTTTTTTATAACTTTTAGAACTTTAACCGATTCATCACCTTTTAAACAAATAAATAATTAAAACCCAGGGAGGTATTTATGAAATCAAACAAAAACATGAACCGCCGTCAATTTATCGGCTCTACGGCAGCAGCAGCTGCTGCATTTACAGTGGTGCCAAGGCGAGTACTTGGCGGACCAGGCTACATTGCCCCGAATGATAAAGTTAACCTGGCCTATATTGGCTGTGGTACACAGGGGATCAGGGAAATGTGCAGTCTTATCAGGAATCCCGCATTACAAATCGTTACCGTCTGTGATCCGAACAAATTCACACAGGATTATGTTGACTGGTCAAAAGATGGTATCCGCAACGGTGTCAGGAGAGTTCTGGAAGATCCTGAATGGGGCAAAAACTTTACAGGCATCCCCGGTGGCCGTGATATCGGACAGGAGCTCGTTGAAAAATATTACGCAAAGAACAGTCCGTCAGGAAGTTTCAAGGGATGTACATCCTATGCCGACTTCCGGGAATTGCTGGAAAAAGAGAACGACATTGATGCTGTTAAGATTATGACCCCCGATCATCTTCATGGAACTATTTCCATTGCATCCATGAAAAAGGGTAAACATGTTGTTATTCACAAACCCATTGCCAACCGTGTATATGAAGCAAGGTTAACAATTGAAACAGCACGGGAAACAGGTGTGGTTACACACCTGCTTGCATGGAGCAGACGAACAGGATTTGACCTGGCCCTGGACTGGATCAGGAAGGGTGCCATTGGTAAGCTCCCTATCATCCAAATTATACCCATGCTGTGTTCCGGGGATGGTATGATTTCGGAGCAGGTAGTATTGCAGATATGGGTAATTACAGTCTCTGGCCACTGTTTCTGGCATTTGGCATCAATACACCACCTGTAAGTGTCGAAGCCTATGGAACAACTACCTGCAATATAACAGACCAGGTAAGCAGTCCTCACAGAAATGATGTGGCATTTCCTTATTCGAGTATTATACATTTCAAATTCCCCGCACAAAAGGAATGGGAACCATTCGATCTGTTCTGGTATGATGGTGGAATGAAGCCTGCCAGGCCGGACGAACTGGACGCAGATAAGGAATTGCCCAGGGAAGGAATGATGTTTGTCGGTGACAGCGGAAAAATTCTAGGAAGTTTTCATTGTGGCCAACCTCGTATTATCCCGGAGAAAAAAATGTTTGAATTTCTTGGAACAGAAGAAATACCTGAAGATACAACTGAAAGGACCGCAAACATCTGGCTGGACTCTTTCCTGAGTGGTGAACAATCTCCAGGGAGCTTTTTATATGCCGGACCTGTTACGGAAACCATCCTGCTTGCCGCTGTAGCATTGCAGGCCGGAAGGAAAATTGAATGGGATGCTGAAAATATGAAAGTTACCAATATCGAGGATGCAAACAAATTCCTGTATCGCGAATACAGGCCGGGATGGGAGTTGTGAGAAGAGGCAGGGAGTAGGGAGCAGGGAGTAAGGAGTAAGGAGTAAGGAGTTGGAGGAGGGTGTGTCATATCCTCAAATGGATATTAATGCGTACTTAAGGGGGATGAATATTACAAAGTTAAATACCCCGGAGGGGTTTGACTATGAATAACCCGGTACGAAGTGCCGGGCATGGAAACCAGGAATGAACTCAAACCTTAAGGCCTGCCTGCCGGCAGGGAGGGGTCGAATTATAGATATTTATTAACAATAAGTATCAACCAAAATCAGGACGACACATGGTGTATGGTAGATAAGGCAGGCTGGTGAACAGTCAATCCCTGATTACCAAATCAGGGGGAGATAGAGGTATGTTATAATTAATTCTGTTTTTTTATTTTTTAGCTATATTCCAATGGATAAGATTATTATTACTACAATAATCCTAGCCTGGTCAATCATATCCTCCGCCCAGAATGTTAAACCAAGAAACCTGTTAACCGGCGACATTTCTCCCGAACAGCTTTCAAACATCCTCATATCAGCGGATACCTGGCACCCCTACCCTACCATTGATGAACCTGAAGCCTGGGGCCAGTTCCCGGAATATATCCGGGCATTTTTCATCAATGAAGGAGAAAAAAACCTCGATTATACCTGGCCTGTCATTCCAGCCACTGCAGCACTTGATTTCGTCAGGAGCGGGAACCGAACGAATTATGAATCCGTCTCTTTTAAAAGAAGAGAGGTCCTGTCTTCACTGATAATGGCCGAGTTATTTGAACGCCAGGGGCGCTTCCTGGACCAGATTATCAATGGGGCCTGGGCAATATGTGAAGAAACCTACTGGGGTGTATCGGCACATATTGGAACCCAGAGGAAAGGAGCGGGATTACCTGATGTTACAGAGCCAACGATTGACCTGTTTGCTGCTGAAACATCCTGCCAGCTGGCCTGGGTATTATACCTTGTTGGATCAAGACTCGACAGTCAGTCACCACTGATCAGGGAACGGATAGAGTATGAGATCCAGCGAAGGATCCTTATACCCGGACTTGAAAGAGATGATTTCTGGTGGATGGGATTTGACAGCAGAGCGCTTAATAACTGGACACCCTGGATCTGCTCCAACTGGCTTCATTCAGTCATGCTGATTGAAAAAGACCGGGATCGTAAAGCCGCGTCGGTTTATAAAATAATGGTTATCCTGGATCATTTTTTAAATCCTTACCCTGCCGATGGGGGTTGTGATGAAGGACCCGGATACTGGGATAAGGCAGGTGGTTCCCTGTATGACTGCCTGGATGACCTTTTTTCTATAACAGGTGGAAAAATCAATATTTACAACGAGCCACTTGTGAAGAATATGGGATTATACATGCTCAGAGCATACATAAGCTGGCCCTATTTCATCAATTTTGCAGATGCATCTGCTATTGTCGGCGCGGATCCTTTCCTGATCTACCGGTATGGTAAAAGTATTGATAGCAAGGATATGATGGATTTTGGCACTTTTCTGGCTGTTAATGAGTGGACAGGCCCGGAAAATCTTGTCTATTCATTTGGAGCCCTGGGGAGAAGGCAGCTTCCCACACTTTTTATTTTTAGTGATGTATTAGGCCATGAAGGCAGGGAACCATTACTGCCAAATGTATGGCTGCAGGATATCCAGGTAATGGCTGCACGTTCGGATACAAAAAACAATACAGGACTGTATCTTGCTGCAAAAGGGGGCCATAATGATGAAAGTCATAACCATAATGATGTAGGTAATTTTATCGTGTACCTGAATGGAAAACCTGCCGTCATTGATGTCGGTGTTGAAACATACAGACGTCAAACATTCAGTGATGAAAGGTATTCCATATGGACAATGCAGTCTGCATACCATAACCTGCCAACCATCAACGGGAAAATGCAGATGAATGGAAGGGAATATAAAGCTGATAATGTGATGTATAAGGCCGAAAAAAACAATGTAACCTTCGTATTGAATCTTGAAAAAGCATATCCTGAAGAGGCCGGGATACAATCCTTGCGAAGAACAATTGATTTTAAAAGGGGAAAAGAGATAACAGTATCTGATAATTATCAATTTATTAATCCAGGTAACCAGGTAGAAATGAACCTGATGACTTGTTTTAAGATATATCAAAACTCTCCGGGTACACTTATCCTGTTTAATAAAAAGAACCCGGAGGAAAAGCTAAAAATGATATATGATCCCAAAACAATGAGTCTCACCATTGAGCCAATCAGGATAACCGATGAAAGACTTCAGAGAGTATGGGGTGAAGAGATCATCAGGATTGGACTGAAGGTTAAAGAGTGTCCGGAGAATTTTTTATTTTTGATTAAACTATCCGAAGATAATTGAGAGATCTTCTTATTCAACTTTCACGGCTTTTACTTTTCAGCTAAATTCTACTTAAAAATGAGATTGTGTATTATAAGTCTGTCCCTCGTTTTGCTTATCTCCTGCGATGAGCAAAAGATACAGCTCAATTTCTCAGGGAAAATAGATAGAATTGAAGTAAAGGGCGCATATCTTTATCAGAAACTGATTTTTGATTATCCCTCTTCCAACATGATAAATATAGATATCATAGATGTTTATGGAGATCAGGCCGAACCGGAAAAACTGATACTAACTTACGATTCAGCAGGATATCTTATTGCAGAAAAATTATTCAGTTCAAACGGTTATATCTATCACCACAACTATATCTATGAAGCCCCCAGCTTAATTATTGAAACAATACGCATTAAACCTTCAGGGGATTCGCTTACAACCTATGACACTCTAAAACTAAACAGTGAAGGTAAGGTGATAAAGGAATCTGGCAAAAATGTTAGATGGCTAAACGACAATTTGGTTTATTATAAAAGTGAGGAAAACGTAAGAGCCTGTTTTGTACCAAGCAATATGGGAGGAGTCCATTTAACACTCTATTATACACCACTAACTGTCTATTATAAATATGATAACCATATCAATCCTTTCAGATATCTGAATTTTCATCCCGGCAGTTATTTTTTTGGAGCATCTAAAATTATGGTTTCTCTATTTAACGGTTTAACAAGCAATATGATAGAAGCCTCAGTTACAGAAGAATTTCCCTATGGAATGGATTGCTATAAAAAAGCTACAAGAAAATATATGATAAAAAATTTAATACAATATAATCATGATTATCCTATTCAGATGACGATAAAAGAAATTGAGGATGATCGTGAAAGGCAGATACAGGAAATATATTTTGAATATATGATTAATTAAATTACTAAAATCCTCTGTGACTCTGTATAAATCTCTGTCACACTCTGTGGATCAATAAATATTGAAGATTAATCACTCCTTTTCATCCTTTCCTCGCTTCACAAGTTACTCATTTGCAAATACTTCCCTGAACCTCATAAGGGCTTCAATGTAGTAGTAATCTGCATATGTCAGTGGCACATCGACTTCGCTGTTGCCTGGTAATGATCCGACGCTATGCATAAGGATAAAATTATTATTCTCTCCGGGCTCCGATCTGTATGACGGGGAAGATAAAGTCCGGATGATTTTTTCGGCAGCATGCATATAAGTATTTGCAAGATCTTCATCCACATATCTTTGCAATTCCAGCAGCGCCGAAGAGAGGATGGAAGCTGATGAAGCATCCCTCTTCGCATCAGGTATTTCAGGTGCATTGAAGTCCCAGTAGGGAACCATATCATCAGGAAGATTGGGATGATTCAATAAAAATAAGGCAATATTTTTTGCTGCCTCAAGGTATTCAGGATTTCCTGTTTCCCTGAAGGCTACTGTAAACCCATAAAATCCCCATGCCTGTCCCCTTGCCCACGCCGACTCATCGAATGCTCCCTGGACTGTCTGTTTCTTTATTACCTCCCCGGTTGAAGGATTGTAATCAACCAGGTGATAACTTGACCAGTCATCCCTGTAATGGTTTTGAATGGTTTTATTGGCATGGTTTACTGCAATCCTGTAAAATGATGAATCCCCTGTAATCCGGGTTGCCCAGAAAAGATATTCAAGATTCATCATGTTATCCACAATCACAGGGAATTGCCAGTTTCCATGGTCCCATGACTGAATACACCCGATCGTATCATTGTATCGGCTGATGAGTGATTTTGCACCCGTGATGAGGATATCCCTGTATTGCAGATCATCCGTAAGCCTGTAACCATTTCCAAAACTATTAAAGAGCATAAATCCCAGGTCATGCGTACCGGTATTAAATTTCTCCCTTTCCAGAACAGCAGTTCTTCTTTTCGCCTCGGCAAGAATTTCCGGATTACCGGAATATTCATAAAGATACCACAGACTCCCTGGAAAGAAACCGCTGCACCACCAGTCTGTACCTGAAGTCACAAGGCTGCCGTCATCCCGGCTGGTAGTCCGTGGAAGGCGGTTGGCATCAGGAAGGGATTGGGCCATCAATTTGTATTGTTCAAGCGAAAAACTCAATTCTTCATCGACGAGTTGAGATAAATCCTCACTACGGTCTGTTCTAGTGCACGATAGAAACAAACTGAAGAATATCAGACAGTGAATAATTGACCTCATTGTAAGAAATTTAAGTGAAGTTGCTGTTAATCAAAATTTATCTAATATAATATTTATTTAATTTTAAATCTGTTATACGAG
This sequence comes from Bacteroides sp. SM23_62_1, assembly GCA_001304505.1. Lineage (GTDB taxonomy): Bacteria > Bacteroidota > Bacteroidia > Bacteroidales > SM23-62 > LJUQ01. The sequence continues at coordinate 3,829 of LJUQ01000019.1, read as the reverse complement.
TGACACATCTATGTAATTTAATTTCTTTACCAGGGATTTATCTGCGGAATCTGCTTATAACTTGTAAGCCTCAGGCTGATTTGCGAGAAGCCTTTAAATATCCTCAATTATTCAGTAAAAGTTGATTCAAAAAAGCATGAATTCCGTACATAAGAATCAAGATGATTCCTACCAGACTAAACAATTATTAATATAATTTATTAACATTGCCTATCATTAATCAGACATGCTATGAAGTACCATCCAAAACCATCCAGGTATGATCATATGATCTATAACCGTTGTGGTCTTTCAGGTATAAGGCTTCCGGCTGTTTCACTCGGACTCTGGCATAATTTCGGGCATGTGGATGACTATGAAACAGCCCGCCGGATGTTATTCACCGCATTTGATGCCGGTATCACCCACATTGACCTGGCAAACAATTATGGTCCACCTCCGGGATCAGCAGAAGAAAACTTTGGTAAAATACTCAGGCAGGATTTTCATGGTTATCGTGATGAACTGATCATCTCCACCAAAGCCGGTTATCTGATGTGGCCGGGGCCATATGGTGAGTGGGGATCAAGAAAATACCTCCTTGCCAGTCTTGACCAGAGTCTGAAGCGGATGCAGCTTGATTATGTGGATATCTTTTATTCCCATAGACCCGATCCTGACACTCCCCTTGAAGAAACCATGATGGCGCTCGATCAGGCAGTCAGGTCAGGAAAAGCATTATATGCCGGTATATCAAACTACGATCCTGATCAGACTTTGGAAGCATCGGAAATTCTCAGGCAACTGGGCACACCATGCCTCATACACCAACCCAAGTATTCCTTGTTCGAACGCTGGGTGGAGGATAGCCTGCTGGACATCCTGGAGAAAGAAGGAATAGGTTGTATCGCTTTCTCCCCCTTAGCCCAGGGGATGTTGACAGATAAATACCTGCAAGGGATACCAGAGGATTCAAGAGCATCTAAAGCTGTTTTTTTGAAGAAAGAGCATATTACATCAGAAATTATTAATAAGGTAAAACAACTTAATAATCTGGCAAAAAAACGCGGTCAGAGTCTCGCCCAAATGGCCCTGGCCTGGCTACTCAAAGATAAACGGGTAACCTCAGTATTGATCGGGGCAAGAACGGTGGAGCAATTGGAAGATAACCTGGGAACACTGGATAACCTTGAATTTACATCGGAAGAATTGAAAAAGATTGAGGTTATATTAGGCTAAGGCTATGGAAGAAAGATATCAGAGCAAAGATTAACGATATTTGATTTATGAAGTCTTAATACTTCAAAACCATAAATCGTTAATCTTTAATCATAAATCAATACAGGTCACAGAGAACCACAGAGAATACAATGTATACTTCCCCTGTGATACTCCATTAAACTCTGTGGACCTCTGTGACCAAAAACATCAAATTCCTGTAATGTTGATCTGTACATATTATGAACAATCGCCAATCAGGTAAACAGCAAAAGCCGGGAACCATCAACTGGGGAATTATCGGCCCAGGAAGGATAGCACATAAATTTGCTGAAGCCCTGATATCCCTGCCGGATGCAAAACTATTTGCTGTCGCCTCACGGTCCGGGAAAAGAGCGCGTGATTTTGCCAGGCAGTATGAGGCCCCACGTAGCTACCAGGGCTATGAAAAAATCATTCGGGATCCTGAGGTGGATATCATTTATATCGCCACTCCCCATACAATGCATTTTGAAAACACGCTTTTATGCCTTGAAAACAGAGTTCCTGTTCTTTGTGAAAAGCCCTTTACCATAACCCGTTCACAACTTCAGGAACTTGTTGATACAGCCCGGAATAACAAGGTTTTCCTGATGGAAGCGATCTGGACTCGGTTTTTACCATCCATTCAAAAGGTAATAGAAATTAAACAATCTCGTCTGTTGGGAAAAATAAAAGCCTTGTATGCCGATTTCGGTTTTAAAGCACCCTTTGATCCGTCAGGACGGCTGTACAATCTTAAACTAGGCGGAGGGGCTTTGCTTGACATTGGAATTTACCCGGTTTTTCTATCTCTTCTGATGCTGGGTAGGCCATCCGAAATAAAATCCCTTGCTGTATTTTCCGAAACCGGTGCGGATGAATCATGCAGTATTCTCCTGAAATATCCGGGTGGTGCAATAGCTAACCTGGCCTGCACAATCACGGCAGAAACCCCTAAAGAGGCTATCATTGTTTTTGAAAATGGACAGATCAGGATAAACCGGAAATGGTTCGCACCTTCATCTTTAACAATAATCCATCCTGATAATAAAGAAGAAGAAATAACATTTCAGTATTCCGGGAATGGTTATGAATTTGAGGCCATAGAAGCAATGAAATGCCTTAGAAGCGGCCTGACCGAAAGTCGGGATCTGCCATTGGATTTCAGCCTGGATCTGATGGGACTTCTCGATGAAATAAGAGAGCAATGTGGTATCAGGTACCCCGGTATCGATGATTAATACCGTCGCAATTTTTGCCCGATTGGATGAGTATTTAAAGAGGTCGCAATTGTAGTAATTGCCTCAATGGTCTCAATTGTCTCAATTGTAAAGATTAGTAATTAGGGGTATTCACTCATTGCGACAATTGCGACAGTTGTAACGATTGAGATCTCTTTATTCGTAATAGCAAACTATACACTTGTATTCTTCAAAATATCAAGGAACCGTTTATACGCTTCTTCCCATTCGCTCCTGTTCTCCGGAAGGAATGTTTTCAATTTGAAAGAATTCCGGATCATTCCTCTGATCTCTTTCAGGTCTTTGACAAAACCTTTTGCCATTGCCTGAACCATAAGGTTACCAACCGCAGTTGCTTCGGCTGGTCCAGTAATAACCGGTATGCCGGTTGCGTTGGCTGTAAACTGACTGAGCAGTTCATTCTGCGTTCCACCACCGATAATATGTATTTTCTCCAAAGACTTGCCTGTTACTTCTCTTAACTCATCCAAAACCAGCCGGTATTTAAATGCCAATCCCTCCAGGATAATCCGTACAAACTGACCATGACCGGATGGTTCAGGCTGCCCTGTCATTTTGCAGAACGACCTGATCTCTGCAGTCATATCATCCGGATTATAAAATTTCATCCAGTCGGGATCAATAATTGATTGAAATGCCTTTTCTTTTCTGGCCATATCAACCAGTCCAGTATACGTATATCCCTGGCCGGCATCTGTCCAGATCCTTCTGCATTCCTGCAATAACCATAATCCCATAATATTCTTCAGAAGCCTAATCTTTTTACCAACACCGCCTTCATTTGTAAGATTATAATTAAATGTTTTATCTGAGATCACAGGAACTTCAGATTCAATGCCCATCAGTGACCATGTACCGGAACTGATATATACCCAGTTATTCCCTTCAGCAGGAACTGCAACGATAGCCGATGCAGTATCATGTGATCCTACAGCAACAACTGATATTTCTTTTGCATCTATCTCTTGTACCAGATCAGGGGCTATTTTGCCAATGATATGTCCCGGCTCAATGATTTCATTCATAATATGACCCGGTAAGGCAAGTTTTTTAAACAATACCGGTTCCCATTTCCTGGAATATGCATTCATCAGCTGTGAAGTCGATGCAAAAGTATAGTCAGTGCTTTTTATGCCTGAGAACAGATAATTAAAAATGTCAGGCATAAACAACAGATTATCAGCAATTTTCAAAACATCCGGCTGATCATGTTTCCAGGCATATAACTGGTAGAGGCTGTTAAACGGCCACATGGCAATACCTGTAAGCCTGTATATTTCCTCCTTGGGTATGATGCCGTGTACTTTCTGCATTGCTTCAAGGTTCCTGTGGTCTCGATAAGCATATGG
>LJUQ01000161.1 GCA_001304505.1 Bacteroides sp. SM23_62_1 | reverse complement strand
AATGAACATGACCCTGGAAAGATCATATTCCAGTTCCAGGTAATTATCATAGAATGTGCTGTTTTGCTCGGGATCAAGCACTTCAAGCAATGCGGATGCCGGATCGCCATGAAAATCCCTGCCTACTTTATCAATTTCATCCAGCACAAAGACCGGGTTTGAAGATTTTGCTTTTTTCAGGTTCTGAATTATTCTGCCGGGCATGGCACCGATATAAGTTTTCCTGTGGCCACGGATTTCAGCTTCATCGTGGAGACCACCAAGTGACATCCTTATATAGTTTCTTTTCAGGGCAGTGGAAATAGATTTTCCCAGAGATGTTTTTCCTACTCCCGGAGGGCCGATAAGGCAGAGAATTGGTGATTTCATGTCACCTTTAAGCTTCAGGACCGCCAGATGTTCCATGATCCTGTCCTTGACCTTCTCAAGACCGAAATGATCCCTGTCAAGGATCCTTTGTGCCCGTTTAAGATTAAAATCATCCTTTGTATATTGCCCCCAGGGCAGCTCGAGCAGTATCTGGAGATAATTTGCCTGCACGGAATATTCAGCTGATGCAGGATTGATCCGTTGCAGTTTATCAAGCTCCTTTTTAAATGTCTCAGCCGCTTCCTTACCCCATTTCTTTTTATCAGCCCTGGCCCTGAATTCCTCCATCTCTTTTTCGATGGGACTTGTACCCAGTTCATCCTGGATTGTTTTCATCTGCTGGTGAAGAAGGAATTCTCTCTGTTGCTGATCCAGATCAAGCTTAACTTTTGTTTGAATATCATTTTTCAGTTCCAGCATCTGTACTTCACGGGTGAGAAATTGAAGCAGGCTGACACCCCTGGTTTTCATATTATTTTCCTCCAGGAGCTTTTGTTTATCTTTGATATCCAGATCACTGTTGGAACAGATGAAATTGATCAGGAAAGATGAGCTTTCAATATTTTTCACTGCAAACGAAGCTTCCGGAGGTATATTTGAGGAAAGTTTGATAATCCTCAGTGAGAGATCTTTGAGAGAGCCCACAATGGCTTCATATTCCTGATCTTTTTTTGGTGGCCTTACCTCAGCAAGCGGCTTAACCCTTGCAACATGAAAGGGATTTTCAGATACAAGGGCATCAATACTGAAACGTTTCCTGCCCTGGATAATGATTGAAGTGGAATCATCAGGCATCTGCAGGATCCTGATGATCTGAGCAACTGTGCCAATATTATAAAGATCATTGATTCCGGGATCATCAATATTCCCGTCTCTCTGAGCTACGGTACCAATAATACGGCTTTTCTTATAACTTTCCTTGATCAGACGTATGGATTTTTCACGCCCAACAGTAATGGGGATCACAACGCCCGGGAACAGAACGGTATTTCTTAGTGGTAATATAGGAAGCAGGTCAGGGATATTACTCCGGCTTAACGCTTCCTCATCTTCATCTGATATCAGTGGTATGAAATCTGTATCTTCGTTCATTGAGCTGGCAATCAGTATACTTCTATTGGCCTCTTCTCTCCGCTTTCCCATAATATTAACCTCATTAAACTTTTTATCCGGACAACTTGTCAGTAAAATAACAAAAAAATAGTGAATATGAATGTAAAACAATAGCTATGCCAAAATAATATAACACTAAGGCGAAGACTCAGAGTCATCGCCTGAGAAGAAAAATAAAAAATCCGGCCTTTTTGAGAACCGGATTTGGATTTTAACTATTTGGAATCCTGATTCTTTTTCTTTTCAATATGATCTTTATACCTGCTCATGAATTTATCAACACGGCCGGCAGTATCAACAAGTTTCATTTTACCTGTATAGAATGGGTGAGAAGTATTTGAAATCTCAAGTTTAACAAGCGGATATTCCTTACCATCATCCATCTTGATAGTTTCCTTAGATGGTGCAGTTGACCTGGTTATAAATGTATATCCATTCGACATATCTTTAAATACAACCAGCCTGTAATTTTCAGGATGTATATCTTTTTTCATTTCAGATTTCTTTTTCTTGCTTTTATATTATGGCCTGCAAAAATAAAGAATGTTTTTGAAATACAAAAAATTTGATTCATCTAAAGCGAATTTTGAAAGTACACTTGGTTTGGATAAAATCATGGATAGAAGCCAGGACATTTTTCCAATAATAATTTGAATTTTCCGGCTAAAAGTCGGATTTTTCCTTCAATGATGATATGAATGTTCCGACTGGAAAGCCGGGCTCTATTTCTCGGTTCCGGTGAGTTGAATATCCCGGCTGAACTCTACATACAGTTCATCATAAAATAAAAGGAGTTACGACACAAACTCCTTATATTACTTCTCAAGGATTGGAATATGTCCGGTTTTCAACCGGACAGGATGCTGGAATATAAATTGCAGAAAAGGGGATTATGGTACACTCCTGATGTTCTAGTCATGAGAGGTGTGTCGAGCCCTGCTTTTCACAGGAGCATTTACAAAATCAGGTTTTTCTATTTTTCAAATAATTATATTTTTTATTTATGGCGCCGGAATCGGGAGCTACTACGGATTGGAAGGATTTCAGCTTCATTTTATCATAATTTTTCAGGCTGTCCGGCATGAATCGTTCAAATTTTTTATTGGGGTTAAATAAATACCTGTAGGTAAAATGTATTTTTGCCAGTTTGGCACCGACAGCTTCATAAACAGCACGCATTTTAGGATTATAATCCCCGACCCAGGATAATTCTATCTCAGTCAACCAGTATTTTCGTGTAAAGACAGCTTCCAGCTTTCTGAATATGGCTGATTCCATACCTGTCCCCTGGTATTTTGGAACAACACCGGCAATAACCGCACGAACCCTTTTAATGGTCCGGGTTTTTTTATAATAAAAGAACCGCAAAATATTGATGATGTGCAGTCTGCCATTCAGATGTTTCAGGATCATATTGATGTCAGGAAGCATGATATAAAATGCTACCGGTTCATCCTTATGGTAAACAAACCAGATAAGCTCCTCATCAATTACCGGTTTAGCTTTCTTAAAGGTTTTCAGAACTTCCTGTGGATTGAGCGGTGTGAAGTTTTCCTTGAACTCAGCCCATGCTTCGTTGTAGACCTTAACCATATCACGGAGATATTTTTCTTTTTCAGTAAACCGGACATGCTCGAACCTGAAATCCGGTTTTCGCATCACCCAGTCAGCTATCTTCCAGAAGCGGTCCGGAAATTCTTTGGTTACATCAATGTGGTAGCTGTATTGTTCATAATATTTTTTAAATCCAAAATTTTCGAATAATGTCCTGTAATAAGGGAAGTTGTAAATCATGCCATAGGCGGGATGTGTAAATCCATCAGCAAGCAAGCCCCAGTTAGTATCGGTCTCACCAAAATTAATAGGACCATCCATGGCTTCCATATTCTGTCCGGTAAGCCATTCCCTGGCAGTGTCAAACAACACATTTGCAGCTTCCTGGTTATTGATGCATTCAAACCAACCGATACCACCGGTTGGCTGGTGATGCGTTTTACTGTAATCGTGGAAATGGAAAGCAGCAATCCTTCCGATCAGATTGTTTTTATCATCCTTCAATATCCACCGGCAGGCATCTCCCTGCTTAAAAAGTGGATTATGCGAAGGATTAAATGTTGCCTCAATATCATTATCGAGCGGACAAACCCAGTGTGGATCTCTTTTATAGAGGAGTTTTGGGACCCTGAGAAAATCGCGGCTTAATTTCCTGCTGGTAACTTCAAAGATTTTCATTTGGGCATTTTAAAAACGGAACCATTCAGGAATATATTCCGGGGAATGATTTAGATAGTCCCGGTGAATAAATTCATTTTTATTATTTAAATATACATAATCTTTCTCCCACTGATCAATATGTTGGATAATAGCCCGGAGGGATTGGATAAAATAATAGACTTCCTCATCTGTCATTGTTGGATGCAGTGACCATCTCACCCAGCCGGGTTTTTCTGAAAGATCACCATGATTGATCTTGTCAGTGATCTCTCTGGATCTGTCATAACTCACTTCAAGCAAAAAATGTCCATAGGTGCCGGCACAGGCACAACCTCCACGGACCTGAATACCAAACCGGTCACTTAATAGTTTTGTCATAAGGTTAAAATGGATTTTTTCATGATAGAACGATATAACACCCAACCTGTCTTCAATATTGCTGGCAAGGATTTTTATTGAGGGTATCTTTTTCAATTCCTGAAATGCAAGATCTACCAGGTCCTTCTCCCGTTTTAAGATATTTTCAGTACCCATCTGTTCTTTCAGCTCTATGGCAAGGGCAGCTTTAAAAGCCTGAAGGAAGCCTGGTGTACCACCATCTTCCCTCACTTCAATATCATCGACATATTTATAGCTTCCCCATGGATTTGTCCAGTCAACAGTTCCTCCACCGGGATTATCCGGCACTTCACTGTGATACATGCTGGAATCAAAGATTAACACACCGCTGGATCCGGGTCCACCAAGGAATTTATGAGGGGAGAAAAATATTGCATCAAGTTTTGCCATCGGGTCATCAGGATGCATATTGATGTCATCATAGGGAGCAGAAGCAGCGTAATCGACAAAACAAAGCCCACCATATTCATGCATCACCCTGGCCATATCATACACCGGTATCCTGATCCCAGTAACATTTGAACAAGCTGTAAATGAACCAATTTTGAACTTCCTGTCTTTGTATTTCTCAAGCTGGTGCCTCAGCTCATCGAGGTTAATCAGCAGGTCCTTGTCTGGCTGTAAAAGAATAACGTCGGTATTTGTCTCGTACCAGGAGGTATGGTTTGAGTGGTGTTCCATGTGAGTGATAAAGACGACCGGTTTATCACTATTCTGGATACAGTCATCATGCCTGAGTTTGCCGCATCCTTTCAGCCCGAGTATCCTTTGTAATTTATTTATCATGGAAGTCATGCCTGAACCGGCGGTAATGATCACATCACTGGGTCCTGCATTCACATGTTTTTTTATCAGGTCATGTGCATATTGGTAGCTTGCGGTCATCCGCATGCCTGTCTCATTGGTTTCAGTATGGGTGTTGGCTACGAAAGGGCCGAAATGATCGAGTATGGTTTTTTCAATGGGCGCATAAAGTCTTCCGCTGGCCAGCCAATCGGCATATATGATCTTTTGCCTTCCATAGGGTGTTTCATAGGTGGTATCGATCCCAACAATATTTTGCCTGAATTTTTGAAAATATTTTTCCAGTTGATTCATAGCAAAAAAATGAATAAATGAATCTCAGCTCCTGCGTCCGGCAATCCTGACAAGCAGACGGAGTATCTCAATATATAGCCATATCAGAGTTACCATTAATCCGAATGCAGCATACCATTCCATATATTTTGGAGCCCCTGAGGCGGCACCCTGTTCGATGAAGTCGAAATCAAGTACAAGATTCAATGCAGCGATAACCACAACGAATAAATTGAAAATAATACCAAACGTTGAACTACTGTGTATATATCCGACAGGAATACCAAACAGGTTGAGGATAAATGTAACAAGATACACCAGGAATATTCCTCCTGTTGCTGCAACCACGCCCAGTTTAAAGTTTTCAGTTGGTTTAATCACTCTTGATTTGTAAGCAAGCAAAAGTGCGATAAGTATTCCAAATGTCAGGCCTACTGCCTGGATAACAATACCCGGATACATGGATTCAAAAAAAGCAGATAAGCCACCAAGAAAAAGTCCCTCAAGGATAGCATAGATAGGAGCCGTATAGGGTGCCCAGGTGCGTTTGAATATGGTTATCAGGGCAGTGATGAAGCCTCCTATACCACCACCGATCATCCAAACCATAATGCTCTGTGCAGCTGTCTCAGGATAGGTCTGCATGGCCTCAAAAAATGCTCGCCATGTGTAAAATGCTCCTGCGAGGAGCAAAAGAATCATCAGTAAAATTTTATTGACTGTGCCCTGTAAGGTCATTACCTTCGAGGAGTCGGTAATAGCAAAATCACGAAAGGTATTTTTATTTAAAGCCGGATTTGCCGTTCTTGTAATTGCCATTATTCAACATTAATATTTTTTGCGTGCCAAAGATAGCTTACTTTTTGGAAATATGCTAAAAGGTTGATGCGTTGATGCGTTAATGCGTTAATGTGGATAGGTGGGGAAGGAGGGAAGCAGAAAAATGGTTAACCGGTAAATAGTAACATTTAAGCCCACGAATTCATTCGTGGGTATTCATCGGGGAAAAAGAAAATAAGGAAGTGTGAAAATCAAAAGGGTCACAAAGGACCACAGAGATTCAAGGAGATACAGAGAGGTTTATTCTCTGTGAACCTCTTATATCTCTGTGGCTCTCTGTGATCCTGTATTACCATTTGTACTGCATACTTTTTAAATAATATTTAATAGTACTAAATTTGCTTGATTAACAATAATTTCTCAGCCTGGCTAAACTTTATCTTCATGTCATTGAAACTGCCCGGGATCTTCAAGGGAGAATTCCTTAAAAATGTAGCCACACTCGTTTCCGGAACCACCTTTGTCCAGATTATAGCCATACTTATCTATCCTGCTCTGTCAAGGATCTACACACCTGATGATTTTGGATTATTCGGACTTTATATGAGTATCATCGGCATTACAGCGATTCTCTCCACAGCAAAATATGAAATGGCGATCATGCTTCCCGGGAAAGAAGATGATGCGATTAATTTGCTCGGATTGTCTCTATCCGTTTCATCGATTATTAGTCTCTTCCTCCTCGTGATCATTATACTTTTTAACCGGTCGATATGCTTACTACTGGGCAATGATTCCATTGCCCAATGGTTGTACTTTGTTCCATTGTCAACACTGATGGTGGGATTTTTCCAGGTATTCAAGTTTTATGCTAACAGGAATAAAAGATACAGGCTGATCACAGGTGCAAATGTTGGACAGAGCCTTTCGAATTCTGCTGCCAAACTTTCTATTGGGCCACTTACCCAGGGTCCGGCAGGACTGATTGCCGGAACTGTTCTGGGTCAAATGATCGGGGCACTGGTTTTTTTTATCACAGGCATTTATAAAAACAGGGAAAAACTAACCGGGATTCAAACAAGGAAAATGAGAAAGCTCTCAAAAGAATATAATCTTTTTCCAAGGTTCAATATGATCCAGGGTGTGATCAATAACCTCTCTTCCGCATTACCAATATTTATTTTGAATTCCTATTTCACAGCTGCTATTGCTGGATTTTTTACCCTTGGATACAGTATTATTCAAAGACCTATGAACCTGGTTGCCACAGCTTTTTACCAGGTCTTATCCCAGCGGATTATTGAAAGATATAACCATTCGCAAAGAATATATCCCGATATTAAAAAATTTCTCTACCGGTTGTTACAACTTGTAACCATTCCTTTCCTACTGGTGGCAATTTTTGCCCCTGCCATATTCAGGGTCGTTTTTGGACAGGATTGGGAAGAAGCTGGCAGGTATACACAGATCATCATTCCATGGCTATTTACCTCGTGTCTCGCAATGCCTTTATCTTTTATACCAGATATATTCAGGCGGCAGAGAAAAGCCATGATTCTGGATCTTATTAAGCTCATTGTCAGAGCCTTATCATTACTCGTAGGGATATTAAAAAATGATGTATACCTGGCTCTGGTGTTATTCAGCACAACGAGTACGGTTATGATCATGTATAGTTTGTTATGGTATATTTCGTTAGTACGCAGGATAGACAGGAAAGAAATAAAGCATAAAACAGGAAGCGTAATGAATGGTGCCTGGAGCATGGAGGAAGATGTTGGGAGTAGAGAATAAAATTGAAATATCGCCCCTAAAGGGGCGGAGGAGTGAGTGTGTGGTGTTGGGTGTGTTGTTTTCTCATTCCGGGATACAACTATATAATTTTAATATATGTAAAAGTCCTTAATTTTAATCGTGGGGCTATATTCAATATTTTTAATTATACGTTATGTGAGGGAGGTGTGATGATTAGAGCAATGGAACGGGTTTGGTATGGAATTAAATAATCGATTACGGATATGAAAAAATTAATAAAAGCCTTAAAAGCTCTTGGTTTAATCATCAGGAAACCGGTGTTGCTAAACAAAGTTCTGAGTGAGCCGGATGTATGGAAGAAATATGTTATTGATAAATACAATATTTCTGTTGGTTTGCCGGTAGTTACCCTGGAACAGGTCACGGGAAAGGGTAAATTCGAGCTGGAACCGCTGACATTTCTCGATGGTGGCTCACTTCCAACGGATCTGGCACTTTTAACCGGACTGGCTTCACAGATAAAAAATTGTTCATATTTTGAGATTGGCACATGGAGGGGCGAAAGTGTTACCAATCTTGCCAGGGTTGCAGAAGAGTGCTATACATTATGCCTGGCGGAAGAGGAAATGAGAAAAAGGGATATGGATGAAAGTTCGATCAATATGCATGGGATGTTCTCTGAAAATCTCCCGAATGTTATACAGTTACGGAGTGATTCAAGAGTTTTTGACTATTCATCCCTGAACAGGAAATTTGACCTGATCTTCATTGATGGGGACCATCATTACGATTTCGTTCTGAATGATACAAGAAAAGTTTTTGAACATCTGGCACATGAAAAAACAGTAGTAGTCTGGCATGATTACGGGTATCACCCGGAAAAGGTACGGTTCGAGGTGCTTGCAGCCATCATGGATGGAACGGATAAGGAACTGCATTCAAGGATATATCATGTTGCACATACGAAATGTGCGGTGCTTCTGAATAAAAATGTTGAGTCGATCCAACCTCTTTTCCCGGTTTATCCTTATGAATATTATAATTTGTCAATAAAAAATATTAAACTCAACAAGTAATATTAGAAAAAAAATCTCAATGAGTCTGTCTCATCTCGTTATGAAGAAAAGGCTTCTCGCACCTGCCTGCCGAAGTGCTTCGGCACGCAGGCAGGGATTATCGCAGATATCACCGCAGGTTTCGCAGATTAGATATTTGTAATTTTTATGTCCGTGAAATCTGCAAAATCAGCGAGAAATAGAATTTAGATATTTGAAAGTAATGTGTGGAAGAAAAAACAAGGTTGTTATTAATATAATTTCAGAGAAATTGTTAACGATATATGATATGATATTAGTTCAAAAATCATCAATCGTTAATCTTCAATCTTAAATCAAAGAGGAGTGTCATCAGGTAAAATTAAGTTGCTTGTTATTCCGAGCTGGTATCCTCCGGATGGAGGTTTTTTTTTCAAGGAGCACAGTGAAGCGCTTGCAGGGGCAGGTTGTGAGGCAGATATCCTTGTGAATAGAATAGTAGGTTTAAGAAGATTAAGAAGAGTGAAAAAGGGTGAATGGGGAAAGTTTGTTGTCAGAAATGAAAATGGATTACGGGTTATTCGGTCGATATATTATAAGATACCCTGGAATGAAAAACTTAATATTAAAAGATGGGTAAAAAGTACCCTGCGATTATTTCATACATATCACAAGCTTTTTGGAATGCCCGATCTAGTTCTGGCTCACAGTGTTACATGGGCAGGACTGGCAGCAGCAGAAATTCACAGTAAATACGGCATACCATACCTGGTTACCGAACACAGAAGCTTTTTTGTCCAGAGAACTGAGGCTGCAAGAAAGATGGTTAAATCATTCTATATTCCTTTATTCCTCCAGGCATATTCCGGTTGCGAAAAGCTCATTCTGGTCTCGGAGAGCATGAAAACCGGGATACTTGATCTTTTACCCGGATTGGAAGCAAAGATTACAGTTATTCCCAATATGATAAACGTGGATTATTTTGTGTTTCCTGAAAAAACCAGAAAGCAGGAACCCTTTGTTTTTCTGACGGCCGGGCGATTGGCGGAAGTGAAAGGGCTGGATGTACTGATTTCCGCATTTTACATTTTAAAAGAAAAAACTGACAGGAAGGTCATATTGAAAATTTTAGGCAGGGGGGAGATGAGGAAAGAACTTGAAGAGCAGGTAAAAGGATCAGGTTTAGAGGGTCAGGTAATTTTCACGGGCAGGGTAACAAGGGATCAGGTAGTGCGTGAAATGCAGGATGCAAATTGTTATGTCCTGGCAAGCCGGTATGAAGCCTTCGGGGTCGTTCTGATCGAAGCGATGGCCACAGGTCTGCCGGTAATAGCCACGCGGTCGGGCGGACCGGAGTATATCGTTGATGAATCCTGCGGTTACCTTGTGGTACCGGATAATGATGGAGAACTGGCAGAGGTGATGTTAAGAATGATATCAGGGTATGACAGGTTCAATCAGGAGGAAATTCGAAGGCAGACATTGAGGGATTATGGGAGTGAGGTTATTGCAGGCAAGTATATAGAAGTTTTTAAGGATATATTAGGGGAAAAATAAGAAAAATCACTAATACAATGCATATTTTTCAGGTATTTCCCAAGTCGAAATTATTCCTTAAATTTGCAGCCTTGATATGGTGGATGTAGCTCAGTAGGTTAGAGCGCCAGATTGTGGTTCTGGAAGTCGTGGGTTCGAATCCCATCTTCCACCCAAAACCAAAAACCGGTCCCTGAAAGGGCCGGTTTTCTTTTTTCCGAACGTTGAAAGCTTGCTTTCAAAAGTGAGGAAAAAAGAAAAGCGGTAAGCTGGCGGAGCCAGCGACCGGTTTTTGGTTTAGGAGTTACCACCACAAGGGATCGC
>LJUQ01000160.1 GCA_001304505.1 Bacteroides sp. SM23_62_1 | reverse complement strand
TGGAAGCTTTAACCGGGATCGATGAACCATCAATCAACCTTGAATCCTTTATTATTGAAGACAGACATATTATCCGGATAACGGATAATGGCAGGGGAATCCAACCTGACATGATGGACAATATCTTCATCCCCTTTTTTACAACCAAGGAGGGTGGCTCAGGGATTGGATTGACATTTGCCAGGCAGGTTATGAAACTACATCACGGTTCCGTCAAGGTTTATTCAGAACCAGGGAAAGGAACAGCTGTAACGTTAGTATTTCGTTAATGACAGGCTATTCTTCATATATGATCCCAATTCGCAAAAAGAGATTAAATTTGATTCACTAATAATTCAAACCATCACGGATATAATTAAGTCTGATAAAATAACCGTATCATGAAAAGAATTTTAAAAGTCCTCCTTTATTCAATACTGGGGATTATCATCGCCGGACTTATAATTTCATATATTGCTTACTGGTCTTTTTCCCCGGGAATAAAGAGCATAGAGGTTAAGGATGCTGATCTGGTTTTTTTCCAGGAGAGTTATCCGGATGCCAGAAATGAATTTCTGGCCCGTGCAAAAGTTCTGCAGGACCGGTATGAGAATGTCAGACTTTTAAATTACCATATAGAGAGTAAGATCGACACCAATCTTATAATGGATATCTGTTATATCCCTCCGCAACAGGATACCGGAAGATTATTGATTATCACATCCGGGCTTCATGGGATTGAAGGTTATACAGGAAGTGCTATTCAGCAAATGTTTATGAAAGAGTTAATAACTGAAGAAGAGGTCCTTGATGAGGGAATACTCCTGATCCATTCCATTAATCCCTTTGGATTTAAGTATATGCGGAAAACAACCGAAAACAATATAGACCTGAACAGGAATTGTGATGTTGATAAATCTATGTTTGAGAATAAAAACCAGGGATATGCTGATTTGTATGATCTTTTATGCCCGGCAGGCAAGGCAAATTCAGGAAGTCTGGGTAACCGTTTCTTTTATCTGGTGGCCATCTGGAAGATCATCCAGGAATCTATGGCTACTCTTCGGCAGGCTGCACTGCAGGGACAATATGAATTTCCGGAAGGTATTTATTATGGGGGAAATGATTTTGAACCACAGATATATTTCCTCCAGTCCGTTTTACCGGAGATTTTCGACCCGTATGATCTTATCCTGACCATTGATCTGCATACAGGATATGGAATGTGGGGAAAGTTGCATCTCTTTGCTAACCCAGTAGAAGATGAACTTATCCGGAAAAGGACAGAAAACCTCTTTGTAAACCAACCTATTGACTGGGGAGATAGTGAAGATTTTTATACAACCATGGGAGACTTCTGTAACTTTCTCGGGCAATTAAATCCAGATGCAACCTACCTGTCAATGCCTTTTGAATTTGGAACACTTGACAGTCAGAAAACCTTCGGTTCCCTCCATTCCATTCAAAACGCAATCCTTGAAAACCAGGGGTATCACAATGGATATAAAAATGACAGACAGGAGAAAAAAATAAAGAAGAACTACAGGGAAATGTATTACCCCTCGTCTGCGCCCTGGCGTTCAGAAGTTATCCGTCAGTCCCGTGAAATGTTTACAGTGGTTCTTGAGAATTATCAGTGATCCGGAGTCATAGAAAAGTTAACTCACCTATATGATCACCTGAAAATTACATCGTGGAAACATCCGGATCAACTCAAAGCCGGGAAGAGGAACAACTTTTAAGTTGGTGTTCCGTTGATAACTTTTCAATTTAACTTCATGTTCAGAAACGTATATATCATAGCTCTCATATCTGCCCTTTGCTTATTTGTAGATGCAGCATTATGACCGCCTTCCAGCGTCTCATAGTATAAAACACTATGTCCCATATCCATCATTTTGGCGGCCATTTTTCGGGCATGCCCCGGGTAAACACGATCATCCTGGGCAGATATAATGAAAAGAACTTCAGGGTATTTTTTATCCTTGTAAACATTGTGATAAGGAGAATATTTCTTTAAATACTCCCACTCTTCAGGAATATCCGGATTACCATATTCACCCATCCACATCGCACCACCCGGCATTTTTGAATAACGTTCCATATCCAATAATGGAGCACCAATAAATGCGGCTTTCAATAAATCAGGCCTTTGTGTAATAGCCACACCTACCAGTAGACCACCATTACTATATCCAAAAGCACCAAGATAGTCAGGAGAAGTTATACTCCTGTTAATTAAATCTTCACAGACAGCATAAAAATCATCAAATGCATTTTGTCTTTTTTCCTTAATCGCAGCCTGGTGCCATGCCGGACCAAATTCACCACCTCCACGAATATTCGCCGAAACATATACACCACCCAGTTCTAACCATCCAATTCCTAACGCGGAACTATATGTTGGTTTCTGGGCAACGTTGAATCCTCCATAGGCACGAATCAGGGTTGGATTTTGTCCGTTTAACTCCATATCATCTTTATGGACAATAAAATACGGGATTTTAGTTCCATCTTTCGACACAGCCTCATACTGGTTAATCACCAGGGTCCTGGTATCGAAAACATTCTTCAGGCTTTGTATTTCCCGAACACCTTTATCATCACCATGGTAAAGAGTGGTAGGCGTAATAAAATTATTATATTGAAAGAAATAGTCGTGTAAATGATAACCGGAGGCTAACAGAATAATACTTCCATTACCGGGAACATCAACCTCATCTTTCACCCACTCACCTTCTTCTAATTTATACTTAACCAATTTATTCTGAACATTTTCCATGATATTAATCACGACAAAATCTTTTGTAATACATATTGAACTATAACTGGATATCTTACTGGGTTCATAGATCACTTTGATATTAATATTTTCACCCGTACACTCCTCAATATTAAAACTTACTACTGAACCGGCCGGGTAAGTGAAATCATTGATGTTCCAATCAGATTGAAGTACAAGGATTAACTGATTCTTGTGGAAACCGCCTATTTGAGCATCTGGCGGATAATCAATTTTTTGAATTTCATCGCCGGACAAAAAGAATAATTCAGATTCAAAAAAAGTCTTAAATTTCATGACGAATGCATACTGTCTGTTATCGGAATTAAAACAATATGGAAAAATCCCAACAATATCAGGATCTGCCTCATAAATGATTTCAGCTTGATCAATCGAAGTTCCTCTCTTCCATATCTTTGCAATTCTTGGATATCCTGATACGGCTAATGTTCCTTCACCAAAATCTGTAGTGACCAGAATTGTATTTTGATCAAACCATGAAGCACTACCGTAACTTTCTTCTACAAAAAATCCATTTTCTACAAAATCCTTTGTTTCAACATTAAATTCTCTGATTTCACTTTCATCTTTACCTCCGTCAGAAAGTGTAATCAGACATGTTTTATTGTTTGGCACCAACCATTCTGCACTTCTGAAAACCCATTTCCTGTTTTCCTTGTTTGACAGTTCATCAAGGTCAAGAACCACCTCCCAATCAGTCTTATTTTCTAAAAAATCAACAATTGGCATTCTTCTCCAGATGCCTCTTTCATGTATCTCATCCTGCCACAGATTGTAGATATAATCACCACCAATAGTAGGATAAATAATTCTTTCTTCATCATTAAACACATCGAGAATCTTCTCTCTAAGGGTTTCAAAAAGAGGTTGGCTGGCAATTTCCTGTTCCGTTTGATAGTTTTGTTCCTTCACCCATTCAACGGACTTATCACCCTGAATTTCTTCAAGCCAGAGATAAGGATCTTCTGGTTCTTCAGTCTGAGATTGGAGTACCTGGAAGCTAGATAACCATGAAAAGGAAGCTAAAAGGATGACATTTATTCTATTCATTTCAGAAAAGTTTATTGGTGTATGATTTCGGTAATGTCCCCAAGTTAATTTTGAATTCTGACTATTCTAATACCTCTGCACCGCCTCCAGCAGTTCATCTCCAAAACGTGTGATCACATTGGGAGAAGACTGATTGCATAGAAGCACTACACCGGTTGATTCTTCAGGAATAAAAGCCATATATGCCATATAGCCGTTAGTGCGCCCTCCGTGCCAGATATAAGTATAAGATTTAGGGATTTCGTGTACATGCCAGCCCAGTCCAATAGACAAATTGAAATAACCATCCCGGTCATTATAGGTTACACCCCCTACATTAAAGAAGGCTTGATGTGTAAGATCAATAGGGTCTGTCAGTGGAGTCTGTATCATTCCTGTCTGGGCTTTGAGATAGATCATCATATCATGCAGTGAGGATTTGATAAACCCGGCACCCTGGAATATATCACCGGCATTATAGTTTTTCACACTGTCCAGATTATCGTCATGCCCCGGTGCAAGATTGGCTATCTGATCGGTTGTAAGAAATAACGATGTTTCATAAAGGCCAAGCGGTTGAAATATTTCCCGGGTGATGAGTTCCTCATATGATGAACCATCGACCAATCCAAGGATATGACCTGCCAATCCACCTCCAGTATTGGAATAAGAATATTGAGTGCCCGGTTCAAACAGAAGGTCACACCAGGATGTCAGGTAATCGTATACATCTTCTGCTGTGTAAGCCGCATAAGGATCATACGGATCATATCCGGGTGGCAGGGGCTGGTCTGAATCACGGGGTACTCTGGGTAGCCCTGATGTATGTGTGGCCAGATGCCGGATAATGATAACTGAATCGGTCCCGGCTGGCATGGTCACTTCACCTGCAGGAAGCAGTAGCTGAACCGTATCATCAAGACTAATTTTACCATTCAGGACCATCTTTGCCAGCAAAGTGGTGGTAAAAGTCTTGGTGATCGATCCTATTTCGAAAATCGAATGCTGATCGGGTAGATTGCTGTTAAATTTTGAAATGTTTCCGTAATAAAGTTCCTTTTCCTGCTGATACTTATCGATGATACCAATGGCCGCTCCCATCTTAACATACTTATCCGCCAGGTAATCAATCTCTTCTTCCAGGCTATCAAAAGAAGGTTCATCATCCTTTTTGCACCCCGCTATAATAAGTATAATACATGACAGTAGTATGAGAAAATAAAATTGTCTTCGCATATTCTCTGAAAAACTGGTCATATACAGTTAAAATATTAATTAATCTGAATTCGATATAAATTCACTACTAACTTATTTAATTTCAGTCTATTAATATTAAGTTTATGGGATATTGGAATACTGGAATATTGGAATACTGGAATACTGGAATATTGACCATTCTTCCAGCAATCCATTTTTCCATTTATCAAGAACTCATACAAATTATTATTAATCAATGTTTTAAAGTTTAATTTTATACCGGGCTCACGTTAATTATCTAAATAAAATTCAAGGCATCTCTACCAATATCTCACCGACCAGATAGTGAGTAAGAATGAAATTACTCCGACAACCATTGTAATGATCAACTTTGTATTTGTCACCACCAGGACATTTCTTAATTCATACTTCCTCAGAATAACGTACCTGACAAAAAATGGGAGCAAAAATACCAGCCCGTATGCTAAAAATGTTGTCGGTTCATAGAGTTCATCCGGCACTCCCCGGTACACAGCATATAAGAAGTAATCCTGAACAACTGCTGTGATCAGAAAACTCAATGCTATGTAAATAGTGTCTCTGTTCCAGTCCTTTTTTGGAGAATGTTTTAAACAGTAAAATGATATATATCCCCATAGAATAGTACTTAAAAACATAGCGATAATTCCGAGAGTCTTACTGACAAGCCATGGAAACACGACCAGTACATTACCAAGCCAGTAAATTGAAATTCCAACCAGGATGTACCAGAGAAGTTTTCTTAGAAAGGGGGACAGACGATAAATCATTTTTATCAGGAATTATTCAAGTTTTTTAGGTTCTTTAGAACCGGCTTTACCTGTTCCGGATCAAATTCTTTTGGATGGGCACCATAGGTTGATAAGCTGTTCAGGTTTTGCATTGAGGTGATGATATGAGAAGGCACTTTCTCTTCCCTGTTCAGCTTGTCTATAATTCCCTTCAGGGGCTCTGTTTTTCTTGGTCTTTTTAATTCACATTCGCATAAATCCGTTATGATAACTTCAAGGCATCTTCTTGAATATAGCAGTACAACATTTGCATCATCAAACTTGATCAATTGCTCCAGTTCCTTCTCCATTTCAGGAAACCTGCCTCTTAAGGAGGTGAATAATGTTTCAAGTTCTCTTATTTCTGCGGACCAGATTTTCATATGTGCAGGAATTTGAAACCAGCTTTGATAATATAAAAGTAAAGTAATTCAAATTTAAAATCAAATATTTAGGAAGGCTAAGGCTGAGGCTATAGCTATGGTAGAATTGTTCCTGAATTTTTAATAGCATAGAAAGAACCATGTCATCCCTACGAGCGAAGCGAGGAGGGAACTCGTAATCGATAATGATATACAAAAATCTGGGACGCTCTTATAAAATTGATTATCTATGAACCGACGAGGTTCCTCAGTCGCTTGCCTGCCAGAAGGCAGGCTTCGCTCCTTCGGGATGACATGGTTCACTTCATTGAATGGGGTATAAAGGCAAAGTACATAAACCATCATCATATTCGTCACCCACTCATAACAAAATCCTGCAGATCATTGATTTGTTCGGATTTATTGTATACTATTATCACTCCCTTACTCCTACCCACACCAACCTTGAACCTTGAACTTTAAACTTTGAACCACAAAGCCCGGCAGTCTTCCGGCTGCCGGGTTTTATGGTTCTACCCGTAATTACACCTATTCCTATTTTGTACATTGCACCCTTTCAGTTAACTCATTTTTTTATCCAGTCAGAGATTAATGTTAACGCCTGTGGAGAGATTGTCTCTTCAATCACAGAGTATTCCGATTCCTGTCCGGTTTCTGCTGTCTGAAAAATATGATTCAGTCCTTCAAGCTTACCAATCGTGCAGTCAGTATTCCCCCCTAATTTTAAGGCCTCCTCAATTCCTGACAGATTTTGGTATGGCATCTGGAAATCTTTTGTGCCATTTATTGCAAGAACCGAACAGGAAACATTCGATAAAGTGGATTGCGGATCATATCTCAGTATGTTCAGAAAACCGGTTGAAAGTACCCAATCCATATTGTATGATTCAACGGATTCCATTTCAATTTTTTTCCTGTCTTCCTCACTTAGTTCACGAAGAGAAGGCTCTGAATTTTTAATTAAATCATGGATCTTATCTCTTGCAGTATTTAGGTCAGTTTCTTCCCTGGCAGTATTGAATATTTCGCTCAATAAATTGCATTTAAATGAAATGGCTTCCTCCGATGCTCCGTTATTCCTGTAGCTGTTTTCCCACTGAGAGACCAATCCGTGCTCCTCAGCTTGAATAGCATTATATCCGGGAGCGGCCATTAACACAATGAATGATACCTCACCGGATTTCGATGCTGCCAGGGGAGCGATAGCACCACCTTCGCTGTGGCCTATGAATCCGATGTGGTCCTGGTTAATTTCAGGCCTGGTTTTTAAGTATTCAAAGGCAGCCAATGCATCAAGTGCAAAATTTTCAAATGTTGCTTCATCGTAGTTGCCCCCGGAACGGCCCACACCCCTGTCATCGTAACGAAGCACTGCGATTCCCTGTTGTGTCAGGTAATCTGCCAGAACAAGGAATACGCGATGTCCCCATATCAGCTCATCCCGGTCATTTGGCCCGGAACCTGAGAGCAGTATCACCGCTCTGAATGGTCCGGAGGATTCAGGCATTGTTAACGTTCCCTGAAGTGTGATGCTGTCAGTTCTATTGACAAAGACCACTTCTTCTGACCTGTAAGGATATGGTTTTACAGGTTCCTGTGGCCGTTTTGAAGTCCTGACAGGTGGATTTTTAGTTTTTACCAAATCGACAGGTATTTTTTCACCATCGGGACCTATGAAGTTCCCTTTTATGGTGTCCCCGTTTTCAGTTATGATACCTTCATATTTGCACCTGATATTATAGATATCAAATTGTAATTTAGAGCTCTCCGATAAAAACATATCCACCGGTATATCCCAGGCTTCCTGAGCCGGCAGATCAAAATAACAATCCGGCAAGCCTGCTTCATTTTCTTCCACACGTATGACAAACTTGAACCAATCAACATTACTGATCCAACTACCCTGTGCGGCCCGGTCGCTTTGAACAGATTGACAATATAAATTCTGGCATGTGATACAGAGAATGGTCAATCCATAAAATACCTTGTTTAAGTTACTTACTTTCATTTTCATTTTTTACTTCATTTAATGAGAATTTTCAATCGTGATATTGCTTTTGTTGTTTGACGACTCAATTTTGCATTAGGTTACATGTGAGTTGAAAGTTATTCAATCGTTCATAGTAAAAAAGGCAGTTTTGCCATTCTTCTAGAGGTTGGTATAATCTAATTAAGTAGGGATCGATTAATCTATAAGGTTTTTGATAATCCCCTGAAGGATCACTTGCCAGTAAGCTGTAACCGTCCTGATTTAAGGCAATAATGTACGAACAAGTATCGATGCAAAAAATATTGTAGTATTTTTATTTTTTTGGCGTCTAAACAGTAAAATGAAGGAAAAAGAAAAAATATTCAGGTACATTATTAATCAACACTATGATAAGATTTGCCGGATATCCTTATGATAATATGAAATCTGACGGAGGTTACTTTCCTTCCGGATAATGAAAGTGGATAAGGAGAAATATTTATATTGCAAAAGAATAAACATTTCTTATTAAGATTACCATTTAATTACTAAATGTATGACAAAAGTTAAACTATATCTCATTATCATTATATTCCCCTGCTTCATTGCCTCATTAAGTTGCTCACAGATTCGTGTGGAGGATCAATTTCAGAAAGTCCTTGAGGAGGGAATCAACCGGTATAATGACAGAGGCGTATCTGCTGCAGTTGTGTTTTCTGATAATAAGATCTGGACGGGGACCAGTGGAATATCTTATGACACTGTCTCCATAAAGCCGGATATGTTATTTGCGATTGGCAGTATAACCAAGAATTTTGTTGCTGCTCTTACATTAAAACTCGCTGAAGAGGGTATTCTTTCCATCGATGATCCATTATCCGGCTGGCTTCCGGATTATCCGCACATAGATAACAAGATTACCATACATCAACTCCTTAATCATACAAGCGGGATTTATATGTTCTGGGAAAATCAGGAAATCTGGGATGAACTGAAAAAAGACAGGACAAAAGTATGGACCCCGGAAGAGGTACTGGGTTACATTAAGGAACCCCATTTCGCACCGGGTGGTGGCTGGCGTTATTCCAATACAAATTATTTGCTGCTTGCGATGATTATTAAAAAAGCAACCGGCTTAAGCCTTTCGGATGCATTCAGGAATTATTTCTGGGAACCACTGGGTATTGAAAACGCCTTTCTTTCCATCGAGGATACTATACCGGATAACCTGGCTCATGTCTTCGGGGATAATTTCAATAATGATGGTTCAAACATCGATTTAACATACCTGCCCAGGGCATCTCATGAAAGTATTACATATGGTTCCAGTGGCCTTTTTATGACCGCTGAAGATTTAGCCCGGTGGTGTCATACACTTTTCGAAGGAAAAGTCCTGCAACAACAGTCATTGGATGAAATGCTTCAGTTTATTGAGTTCCCCCCTGTCTCCAATATGCGTGCATACGGATTAGGTGTGCTGGTTTACAAGCGTTCTGACTCTCATTGGAAAGAAGCAATCGGACATAGTGGAGGGAACATTGGAACCACGACTTACATGGTTTATTTGCCTGAATATCAAACAAGTATAGCTGTAATGGTCAATGCTTTCCCGGGCAGCAGTGCAGGTTTTATAACAAAAGGCCTGATTAAAGAGATAGTCCGCGAATACAAATAATAGATCCGGTTCATTGGCCTGTTGCATTTTAGATGTCAGGTAAACTTCCTGAAGCAACCATCCTTGTATGTTTTGCATCTATCCTATGTAGTAAAAATCATAACATCATGAAAAGATATATCTCTTTAATAATAGTCTTCCTGGTCTCAGTGATGACTTTTTCTTCCTGTGAGGAAAACGGGCCATCCGGTCCGGCTGATGAGGAAATTCCTAAAATAACCCTGAATCTGAAGGCCCTGGAGATCATTAAGGCCGACCAGGCTTTTGGGTTCGAACTATTCAGGGAGGTATATAACCTTACTGAAAAGGATAATATCATGATCTCTCCCCTGAGTGTATCCTATGCCCTGGGTATGACATACAATGGTGCTGCAGGAACTACTCTTGATGCTTTCAATGACGTCCTCCATTTCGATGATCTCACCACCCGGGAGGTTAATGAGAGTTACAAAGACCTGATGGATCAACTGGTACATCTGGATGAACAGGTTGAATTCTCCATAGCCAACAGTATCTGGTACCGGCTGGGATTCGAAGTATTGTCTGAATTCATACAGACCAACAAGGATTATTTTGATGCCGAGGTGAAAGATATTGATTTTAACGATCCGCAAACCGTTGAGATAATCAATCAATGGATCGAAGATAAAACAAACGACAAAATCCAGGATATGCTCCCACACACAAGGTCGATTATATGCGCGTTTCCGGTAATTTTGCCTATACTTCGAATGAGGATTTTACAGCTGTTGAGCTCCCTTATGGTGACAGCACCTTCAGCATGGTGGTGATGCTCCCTTCCGGTGACCAGGAAGTTTCAGACCTGGTCAATATACTTGATAATGCCCACTGGGATTCATGGTTTGGTAATTCGACATTCAGGGGTGTCCGGGTCGATTTGCCAAAGTTTAAATATGAATTTAAGAATCTTTTGAACGATCCTCTTATAAACCTCGGACTGGGCGTAGCTTTCTCAGAATCTGATGCAGATTTTACACGGATCAATCCTGCCGGAGACCTGTTTATCTCAAGGGTGATCCACCAGACCTTTATCGATGTGCAGGAAGAGGGTACGGAAGCTGCCGCAGCCACCATTGTAGAAATTTCTTTGACCAGTATCGATGGAGGGGGTAGCCCAATCTACTTCAAGGCCGATAAACCTTTTCTTTATCTTATTAAAGAGAATTCAACAGGCGCAATTATCTTCATCGGAAAGGTGGGAAAACCGGAATATTCATAATAATGTCCCGAGTGAAAGTCGGACTCAAATGCCTTCATCGCTGATATGAATGTCCCGACTGGAAAGTCGGGCTCTACATGTAGCTCATCATAATACTAAAGGTTCGACTAAAAGTCGAACCACCATGTAAATAAACTGACAATGGTTGGCCGACTTTCAGTCGGCCCATATTTATATAAACAGGAGCCTGTAGAGCCCGGCTTTCCAGCCGGGACATTCTTTTCAGCAATGGCAGAAAGAATCCCAGGATTTCCAGCCGGGACATTCATATCATCACTGGCAGAAGAAATGGAGCTTTCCAGCCGGGACATTCAAAACGTTGATAATATTTATAATCCTACTCTGCATATTGCATATCTCTTTTTACGCAATCTACCGACTTTTATCCAAGTTCATTTCTGAACATCTACCGTCCGGAATCGTATGGCAACCAATTTTTGTTTCATTGGTATATGCCAGACTTACAGGATGTTAAATCCCATGGTATATAATTTGAATGTAGTTTGAGATTTTGACCTGCAGGCATATGAATATTTTTTTAAAATGAGATTATTACGTTTTTTATTAACCTGTGTATGCACATTTCAGATTCTATCAGTACACGCTCAGACGCTGACACAGACCATAAAAGGTACTGTTATCGATATCTCTTCAGAAATCCCGTTACCGTATGCATCGGTACAAATAATTGATTCTACGAGGCAATATGCAACCATTACCAATGAAGAAGGTGTTTTCAGGCTCGAAAAGGTCCCTCCCGGCAGATATAATATTAAAGTAAGTTATATTGGTTACGATATTTTGATTGTCAACGAAGTACTTGTTACTTCGGGGAAGGAGGTTATTTTAGATCTCAGATTGAAAGAATCCGTCATCCGGCTGGATGAAGTTATAATAAAGGCTCAGCTGAGAAAAGACCAATCCCTTAATAAAATGGCCACCTTAAGTGCCCGCACTTTTTCTGTAGAGGAAGCAAGGAGGTATGCAAGTGGAGTGGACGATCCTTCCAGGATAGCGACAGCTTTTGCCGGCGTGGCGGCTACTTCGTTTGACGATAATGGACTTATCATCAGGGGCAATTCACCGAAAGGGGTATTATGGAGGCTGGAGGGTGTGGAAATTCCCAACCCGAATCACCTTGCGGATATTTATGCCCTGGGCGGCAGCTTTACAGTATTCAGCAGCCAGATGCTTGCGAATTCAGATTTTTTTACAGGGGCTTTCCCTGCAGAATATGGGAATGCCTTGTCCGGTGTTTTCGATATAAGATTACGAAAGGGAAATCCCGAAAGTCGGGAACATGTTATCCAGGCAGGGGCTATTGGTATGGATATTTCATCAGAAGGCCCTTTCAAAAAAGGCCATCATTCCTCCTATCTTTTTAATTACCGGTATTCAACCCTTGCCCTTCTGAAAAAAGTGTTTCCTCCGCATATTGCTATACCAACATTTCAGGATATCTGTTTCAATTTGCATTTAAACGGTGAGAAATATGGCCAGTTTAACCTCTGGGGTGTAGGAGGAATCAGTAAGGCCAGCAAAAAAGCCAATGATGACAGGGATGAATGGGCTGTTGACTGGGATAAATTTGAGCTTGAGTCCGAATCCGATATGGGAGCTGCCGGCATAACACATAAATTGTTCCTCAATGATAAATCCTATATGAATCACACCGCTTTCTCTACGGTGAAATATCTGTCTTATACAGGTAATGAATATGATGACAGCATGAATTATATCCCCGTAAACCACAGAGATTATGCAATTTATAAATACGGAATATCCGGCTTCATAAATACAAAATTCAGTGCCAGGTATACAAGTAAGAGTGGTTATATTTTGAGCAGATATTATTTTAATTATGACGTGAAATGGAATATTTTTAATGATAATACACTGCACACAATATCTTCCCAATCAGGAAATACGACACTCCTGCAGCTCTTTAGCCAGTCAAGATTCGATGTCACTGAGAATTTTTATTTGAACGGAGGAGTACACTCACAATTATTTTTTTTAAATCATGAAGTAACCTTCGAACCCCGCCTGGGAATGCACTGGCAGTTCATACCTTGTCATTCTGTTAGTCTGGGTTACGGACTTCACAGCATGATCGAACCTCTGAACATATATTTTATTGAGTTTGAAAGGTCAACAGGAGAAATAATATTGCCCAACACCAGCCTGAAATCAACAAAATCACATCATGTTGTATTAGGTTATGATTGGAATATTAATGAAGTTACCCGATTGAAAATTGAACCTTATTATCAATACCTGTATGATATACCTGTGATACCTGACAGTTCTTTTTCAATGGTTAATTATTATTCTGAATTCGATTTAAAAGACACTTTGCGAAATCAGGGAACCGGGACAAATTATGGTATTGATATAACCATCGAAAGGTTTCTGGACAACAATTATTATTACCTCCTGACTGCTTCATTTTTTGATTCAAAATTCAGGGGGGGTGATAACCTGTACCGGAATACACGTTATAATAAAAATTTTGTAATCAATCTGCTTGCCGGTAAAGAATGGTTTATTGACCGTAACTCAAAAAATAACGTAATCGGGGTCAATGCCAGAGTATCCCTTTGTGGAGGTAATCCTATTGTACCGGTTATGGAAAATGAATCCCTGGAAAAAGAAGAAATTATTCTTGATTACTCCAGGTTGTATTCTCAGAAAAGTGCCACAAAAATGTATTTTGATATCTCGATATTATTCCGGTTCAATAAAACAAAATATTCATCCATGCTGGCAATCCAGGCAAAAAATATATTCGGGGCAAAGGAATTCTTTGGCTATGACTATAATTTTAAGAATCACACCATTCAGAAAAATGAACTGGTATTCATCATACCATCTGTAAGCTATAAAATAGAATTTTAATTATGCATAATAAGTACTATGAATAAGTATCCATTATCATCAATCATGACACTCTGTATTATGACTACCTGTTTGACGATTATACCCGTCTGCTGTTCCAGGGATGAAGAACCGGAATCCACCAGTGATTTGACATTTACAGTAAGTCCACAGGTTTTCCAGCCTGTCAGGACCTTTCAGATTGCCCTCGGGGATCTTGATGGTGATGGCGATATCGATGCCGCTTTCTCAAACATGGGCGATAATCATTCCACCGTATGGATGAATGACGGCAACGGGCATTTTACTGATTCTGGCCAGGAATTAACTGCATGGGGGCACGGAGCAGGTCTCGGCGACCTGAATGGAGACGGGGATCCTGATCTGTTTATGACCTGTGCAAGCTATTCCCATAACAGTAAAATCTATTTCAATGATGGTACGGGCACTTTTACCGACAGCGGACAGGATCTGGGCGATTCACTCTGGAGCGGAAATGGAGTTGCTTTAGTCGATGTGAATAATGATAATCATCCGGATGCCCATGTGATTTATTATGAACAGCCCGACAAAATCTATCTGAACGACGGGCATGGCAACTTTACAGACAGTGAATTGATAATACCGGAAAAGGCAACTTTTGGCTTCCTTGATTCAGATAGTACGGTTGATATTTTTGTTAAAGAGCATTCGAAAGGCTATAAGACAATGCTCAATGATGGACACGGGCATTTTTCAGACTGCTGGCAGATGGACGATAACCACGTCGTCAACGGATCTGTCGGATTATGCGACCTGGATGGTGATGGTGATGAGGATGCATTTATATGTAACGGAGATCAATCAGGTATGTTCCCTTCAAAAGTTTTATTGAATAATGGAAGCGGTCATTTTTCTGACAGTGGTCAGGAACTCGGATCGACTATCGGTGGCAAAGTCGGTTTTGGGGATTTTGATGGAGACCAGGATATGGATGTATTTGTGTCCAACTTCGGTATACCGAACAAGGTATGGATTAACGATGGAAATGGTTACTTCTCCGACAGTGGCTTGATCCTAAATGGTGACGGGAGCAATAATACGACACATGCCGCAATAGCCGACCTTGACAATGATGGTGACCCGGATGTTTTTATAGCAAATTTTGCCGAGGGAAAAAACCAGGTACTGTTCAATGAGACAGAGTGATCTTTGCGAGCAAGATGTTTTCTTTCCAATCCCTTCCTGCAGGCAGGTAAACCCAGATTATACAGAATATAATGCGCTGATTATGAAACATCTGCAAAATCTACGGCAAAATCTGCGACTATCTGCGAGAAGCTTCTAAAGTTCTTGTGAATGGTATCAATCCATTTTTACTATGTTGTGACACAGCCCCCCGAAAAAAGGAGCTTTGATACCCCCAGTATCAGGATGGAGGATTTTCAATCTTAGGTTTCCTCAGAATAAAGTACAATGGAAGAAAAACGATAAGCACAAGGAAAACGCCTATTCCCCATACCCAGGCATTCATACCTCTTTTTTTAGCATCCTGCCCTACGAGAATTGCTACAAGCAAGGCAACAAGAATTCCTATTAAACTTGGCATATTTCTTTTACTTAGGATCTATTTTTTCAGATTCCCGACAATCTCCACCAGGTTATCATAACTTAACTGTACATCATCCATCGATTGTGCCGTATCCTGTTCATAAAAGAAATACTTCATACCGGCCAGCTCAGCCTCGGCAAAGGCAGGTCTGAAATCTACCTGTCCCGTTCCGACCACCACTGGCGTGTTCGTCGACAGATCAAAATCCTTGATGTGCCATAAAGGGAAACGGCCGGGATTACCCCTGAACAGTTCGGCCGGATCTTTCTTTGCCGTGGCTGCCCAGCCAAGATCGAGCTCCATCTTAACAAGGCTTTCATCCGTCCGGGATAAGATCATATCATACGCTGTTGTTCCTTCCACAGGGTCCCATTCTGTGGCATGGTTATGATAAGCAAATTGCACGCCTGCTTCCTGGCAGGCCTCGCCTGCCCTGCTGAAAATATCT
>LJUQ01000159.1 GCA_001304505.1 Bacteroides sp. SM23_62_1 | reverse complement strand
CAAAAGATGGTATCCGTTATCCATACCGGTGAGATGGTATTCTTCTATATAAATCGTTATGGATTCTATGAGGGACATACCGAGTACCGGGTTGATCCAATCACTGTTGCCCTTGTGTTTGGTTTGAAGGACATTGAAGATGTGCACCAGGCCTGCGGGGGTGACCTCTATTATTATTTTACAACACACTTTACCAAAAATCCTGAGTAATATGAAAGTGTTAAATAATTTCACATTGATAATGTGCATGGTTGTAGCAGTACATGAGGCTCATACCCAGGATCAGCAAATCCGGATTGATTCCCTGGCGAACCTGTTGAAAACGGCCGGGAGGGAATGGAATGATTATGCAAATCCTCTCATTGAAATAGGGGAACCTGCTGTTCCGGCCCTTATTAAAGTTGCTGAGGAGAGGAACCTGAACCAATGGAACCGGCGGATTACCATTATGACACTCAATGATATCCACTCAGAGCAATGGATAAAGCCCGCGTTAAAAATCTTGTTTGACCAAAAAGAAGATGCAGTGCTGCGGAATCAGGTAACAGCCGGACTTAAAGGCTTTAATCTTTCCAATGTAAAGGAAGACCTTTGGAAGTTATACACAGAAGCACAGGATGAGTATTTTAAGTTGAATCTGGCATATCTGCTCCTGACGGCTGACACATCCAGCGCTTATCGGTCCTTCCATGAGCTATATAATAATTATGATGGTTTTGTGCAGAAAATGGCGCTATTTAATCTCGTCTGTATACGCCCTGAAGAATCAACTACCTGGTACCTGGACGGGATACAGATGGATGATTGGATGACCGCCAACATGGCCATGGACAGCCTGGCGGCTTCCAATTATTTTGTGCCAGATGACTTGATCTCACTATATAATGAATCTGGTACCAGGGAAGAAATTCGTTGGCGGATAATTTTTGTTTTTAGCCATCGGAATGAACCCGGATCGGTTCCCATTCTGTTAAAGGCATTCCAGGAGGAAAGTTGGCTGGTTCACACGGAAGCTGCAGTAGGGTTATCCCGGTTTAGTCCTGAGCAGGTGATTCCTGAAATGAAGGCTCTGAAAAATGATTCCAGACCATTTGTTCGTAATAATTCCCGGTGGGTGATTCATCAGATGAAGGATCGATAACAATCTACCTGGTAGAATCATCGCTGCACATAGGCAGAACAGCGCCTGATACGGCGGTATACCTGCCTGCCAGTTCCATCTTGAAATATTCGGAGAAAGGGAACCTACGGACAATGGTTGATCACTTCTGTATTGAACTATCACCGCATGTTGTTATTGAATTAACGATATTAATAGATAAAAATTTGTACAGTCGTCCCGATAGCAGTCGGGGTGTGGTTCTAAATGTTACTTACTGAATCATTAATCAAAAAAATAAGGGAAGAACTCTTTTTAATGACAGTAATTGTTATTTTTATTAGGTACAAAGCGGATAAAAATAACGGATAAAATAAACTTAAAAAGGAGGTAATATGAATACCATAGAAAAAGCATTGATGCACGGGCTGTTTGTTCATTTGCATCACAATATTGACAAAGTTATTGATTTCAAGGGCTTTCAGGAGTTAAACAACCAGATAAGCAAAATCTGGCCGGGAGCTCTGGTCATAGGTCCGGATAAAAACGATGATGCTGCGGTCTTTCAGGTCCCTGGCATGAAGGATTTTGTTGTTGCTAAGATGGAAAGTCATTGTTCTCCTGCTGTACCCAGGCCGTATGACGCTGCTGCCACCGGTGCCGGAGGAGCATTTCGTGATGTGGTTGCCATGGGTGCCCAACCAATTTTTCTTCTGGATTTTATCGGAACCAGACCTCTTGACCAGGAAGTCATAGTTGGTCCCTGCGGTTTTAAGGGGCATTGTGACTGTGGTAAGTGTATGGTTATGACCAGTCAGGAAAGGTTGAATTTGATGGTTAAGGGATTGAGGGATATGTGTGAGGTCATGCAGGTATTTATTGTCGGGGGGGGATTCTCCACCTCTTTTTCAGATATTGTACCGGCAATCGTGGTATCGGTCATTGGCAAACTGGTTACCGAAAAACCTCTTACCAAGCCCGCAAAAACTCCCGGAGATAAGATTATCATTATTGGTGTGACAGGCAATGATGGCAATGATACGCTTTACAGGGCCGGCCTGGTAAACGAGATGCGCCCGGCCATAGCTTTATTTGAAGAAGAAAAGATCGCCCAGGAGGCAATCCTGGCTGCTTTCGGTACCGGCAGGATAAAAGCCTGTTCTGATTGCGGAGCTGCTGGCATAGGAGCAGCAGTATGCGAGTCTGCCAGATATGGTGACCTGGGAGCCAGGGTGGATTTGTCGAAGGTCCCCGTTTCAGTTAAGGATATTACTCCCCAGGAGATCTTAATCTGCGAGACACAGGCCCGGTATGTGGTCCAGGTAGCAACGGAATCTGTTGATGAGGTATTGAAAGCTGTAGGGTCTAAAACCGATAATGTTGAGGTAATAGGAGAAATTACCTCCGATGATAAGGAAGTTTTTGAATATAATGGAGAAGTCATCGCCGTTATCCCCAACAGCCCTTCAAAAGAAACATTAGAGGTTTTGAGAAGTGGCAAATAAGAAATGATTTGAGGGGGGAAATATGACTACATTTAAAGTCAGTATTACTATCAACCAGCCAGTTGATATTGTAACAGATGCTTTAATGAATCCGGATAATTTCCCTTACTGGCAGACTGATCTGGTAAAATTTGAAGTGATAGAAAGGAAGCCAGGTGAAGTTGGTTCAATAGGCCTTCTGCATTATTCTCAAAAAGGCAAATCCTATGTTATGGAGGATAAATTAATCTATTGCGAACCGGGAAAGAAATATGTTTCCCAGGTTACAAGTGATGTTTTAACTGCCCGTGTTGAAACGATTCTTCAATCATCGGACAACAAAACTGAAATGACTCTGATATGGGAAGGACAGGGGAGGAATATTATACTGAAGCTTTTACTTCCGTTGCTCCGGAATAAGATGATAAAACAATCGAGAACGGAATTGGGAATATTTAAAAACCTGATTGAAACAAAGGGGAGTAATTTTTGTGAATGACCAAAAAATATAGTCTGACAACAATTACCCTGTTCTGATATCGCTCCAACCAGGTTCTATGTCCGGAGCCTCATAAATTAGAGTAAATGGTCTCGTGCAGAATGGATGTTAAGAAACTCAAGCTCACCGGGCATCCTTTCAGACATTGTATTTTAGGTTTGGTTAATTGAAAATTGGTTTTTTATTTATAGATAACGCATTGTGCTATTAAATAATGTATGTTGTTGAATGTTATATTTTTATATTGGGCCGCGCTGTCGGCGCTGCCCAATATAAAGGTGATTATCAATATTATCGTCTTTAATAGCACAACACGTTTATAGATAATAAAATTCAATCTATAACAGAATGTATACGATCATATTAACTTTTAACCGGAGATTATGGAAAAAATAATTTTTATTTTATCCGCATTTTTTATATCAATTTCAGTTTTTGCTCAGCAAAGAGCTAATCCGGAAGATTATAAAAACGCCGTCGGATTCTTACCTGAAAATCTGATTAATAAAAAAGTATTCAACTTGCATATAGAGGCAAACTGGTTTGAAGACAGCACGGGATTCTGGTATAATCTGCAATCTTCTGAACAAAAGCAATATTTGAAAATAACCTTTCCTGGTTTAATTAAAACGGATTTGTTTGACCATATGAAACTGGCCGAATTATTAACGGATTCCCTGGGTGAAAAAATTGAACCTCATGCAATTCCCATTACACGACTTTATTATAAAGCTGCTGACAGTATTATCATATCTGTAAAAAATCAACAATATGTTTTCAATTCAGTCAATAATTCTATCCATACACTGAAGCCCCCCGTTGAGGATAATCCGATGGAAGAAATTTCTCACGACAAAAAATGGACAGCATATGCGGAGGATTACAACCTGTATCTCAGATCCAATCATGATAATGAGGTAAGGCAGCTCAGTACTTCAGGGAAAAAGAACTATGAATATGCCACATGGTATGGCTGGGGTGATATTATGTATGGTGAGAATGGGGACAGGCCGGAAAGGTTTATGGCACAATGGTCGGAAAATGATGAGTGGATCTATTCGCAGATCGTGGATTTCAGAAGTGCACAGAAGATGTATCTGCTGGACTGGAGCATTGATACATTATACAGGCCAAGGTTATTGTCATATTACCGGGGATCACCGGGTGATACAGGGATGGTATATGTTGAGCCTGTTTTTTTCAATGTGGTGACCGGTAAGGAAGTCCGAACCGGATTACCAAGAAGTACACACATCAATGAAGTTTCTGTTGAATGGTCAAAATCAGGCGATGTGGTTTATTTATCCAGGTTGAGCAGAGGTTATCAGGAACTTAATTTATACAGGTTTGATTTAAACACAGAACAGTTAGAAACATTATACGAGGGAAAAAGTGCAACCAATATTGACAATTTCAGTTATGAATTAGCTGAAGCCCAGGGGATGATATTTTTTCTTTCCGAGCAAAGTGGCTGGAGACAACTTTATATCCTGCACCTGGCTACTAAAAAAGTGAAGGCTATCACAAACGGTGAGTATTATATTGACAGAATCGATCGTATAGATGAAAGTAACAAGAAGATCTATTTTACTGCCCTGGGTAAGGAACCGGGAAGGAATCCATATCATCAACATCTATATAGTGTAGGATTTGATGGTAAAAACCTGCGATTGTTGTCGAATGAAGATCTGAATCATGAGATAGACTTTTCCCTTGATGGAAAGTATTTTGTGGATAATTACTCAACAGCAACACAAAAAACAACCACTGTTCTAAGACTGGCTTCAACGGGTGAGATAGTTGTAAAATTAGGTGAGGCGGATATCTCCGGCCTTGACAACTGGAGCCCGCCCGAAGCCTTTAAGGTAATCGCACAGGATGGTAAAACAAATTTATACGGGGCATTATGGAAGCCAGGCAATTTCGATCCTGCTAAAAAATATCCTGTTATAGATAACAGCTATACCGGGCCACACTATTCGATATTTCCCAATTCATTTAATCGTGTTTTTGGTAACCAGTCATTGGCCGAGTTAGGATTTATTGTAATCACAGTTGATGGTTTAGGAACGGCCAAACGGTCAAAAGCCTTTCATAATTATTCTTATAAAAACCTGGGAGGGGGGCTTGTTGACCATGTAGGAGCGATCCGCCAGTTAGCTCATAAGTACAACTGGATAGATACAACACGTATAGGTATATTCGGACACTCTGCTGGTGGTTACGATGCAGCACACGGGCTCCTTGCATTCCCTGATTTTTATAAAGTAGCGGTAGCCAGTTCTGCGGATCATGACCACCGGATGGAAAAAGCCTGGTGGCCTGAAATGTACATGGGCTGGCCGGTAGATTCGGCATACCATAAGCAGTCGAATATAACCATGGCAAAAAATTTAACGGGTAAATTATTGATTACTCATGGTGGTATCGATGAAAATGTTAACCCGTCTGCCACATTTAAGCTTGCTGAAGAACTGATCAAAGCAGACAAACAGTTTGATATGCTTATCTTACCAAGTCAGCGCCATGGGTACCAGGGTACCCATTCAAAATACTTTACCAAAACCAGGTGGAATTATTTTGTTGAGCACCTGCAGGGATTGGAACCTATATGGGATTTTGAGTGGGAAGAATAGATCAGGGAGCTGTGGATTTCAAGTTGCAAGTTACATGTTGGTCGCCTGTTCCAGTCGGGCAGGCAGGTTTCAGGTCAATGATGAAAAAAATGATTCTTATATTATTTTGTACAATTATGGTTTCATGTGCTGCCGCACAGACAAGAAATGTTATCTCTATAAAGAATGTTCGAAATGTAACACTTGTAACAGTAAGGGTAGATAACATTGTTATTCCAGATATTTTACTTGATACCGGATTCCATTACGACGGATTAATGATTTACAATCCTGATTATGCAGATTCGTTAGATTTAGCCAATGCAATTGAGGTTCAGGTTGGAGGAGCCGGAAGCGGTGAGGCTTCAAGAGCTTTAATGCTTGACTCAGCAGAATTTTATCTGGGTGATATAAGAATGATGAATCAGCGGATAATTATGCTTGAAAGTGATATTTACAGGGGCTTCCCCTCAAACGGAATAACAGGTTATTCTATTTTCGGGCATTATATAACCGAGTTTAACTATGATAATAATACCATGATTTTATATAAGACTAACCAATTTAAAGCTGATGACAGCTGGACAGAAATTCCCTTATATTTCAAAGATAATAACATTCCATGGCTAGATATCGCTGTTGTCATTGACAGAGAAGAGCCCACCCAAATTTCTGTGTATATTGATTATGCTTCAGGTGATGCTATTGAGTTATTGGAAAAATCCAATATGAAATATGATCTTCCTGAAGAAACTGATGAGGTATTTTTAGGAAGGGGACTGAGTGGTGATATTTACGGGAAAGCCGGTACTATTTCAAAGCTCATTATCGGTCCTTATGAATTACGTAATATCAGAGCCTCAATTGTTCCTGCAGAAACACGTTCTAAACAAGATAATGCTGACGCTATCCTTGGCAATGGCTCTTTAAGAAAATTTAATTTGATTTTCGATTATGGGAATAGAAAATTATATCTGAAACCTAATTCGTTTTTTGACGAATCCTTTGAATAGTAAATCAAGATTATGTTTAAACCTTTAATAATAAGAAGAGAATGAAAAGTATAGTCAAGAACACTTTTTTAACAGTAGTAATTCTTCTTTCTTACCAGCATTTACAGGCCTATCCTGGAAAAGTTTTCCGGTCTTTTCCTTTACCAGGAAAGTTTTGCACAGGGCTGACCTATGATGGCACCTGTCTCTGGGTTTCAGATTATAAAACAGATCTCATTTATAAACTTGATCCAACATCCGGATCTGTTCTGCATCAGATCCCTACACCCGGTTTCTGGCCCATGGGATTAGCCTGGGATGGACAATACCTCTGGAATACGGACAAGGTGCAGAGGGAGATCTATAAGATCGATCCAAAAGACGGAACGATTCTGATGACTATCAGTGCGCCATGCAGTAGTCCGGAAGGTTTGACCTGGGATGGTTCAACATTATGGGTGGGCGATGAACGGACAAATACAATCATGAAAATTGACCTGAGTGATGGCACTGCCGTTAAGAAAATTGATGGTCCGGCCAGATCGGTCAATGGACTTACATGGGACGGACAATACCTTTGGAGCAGTGACCGGAACCTTGATGAAATCTATATGATTGATCCCGAATCAGGCGAAGTAAGCATCATTATTGATTCTCCCGGCCCCTATTCCAGAGGCCTGGCATGGGACGGAAATTATCTCTGGAATGCAGATTATCAGACTGATTCCCTTTATCAGATTATCCGTAAGGACGAAGAAATATTCCGGTTAAGTGATACGCGGAAAGCACGGATTATACTAACCCATCAGGTTAAAATATACGGACAGGGTAAATTGAAAAATCTTGATGTGATGATTGCAATTCCTGAAAACATACCCCAGCAGAAGATAATGAATAAATCATTTACACCCCAAAAGTATACAATGAAAAAAGACCGCTGGCAGCAGCCGGTAGCCATATTTAATTATCAGAATATTTCATCAAATGAGACACTGGAGTCGATCATGACAATTGATGCGGAGATTTCGGATATCAGGTATTTTATTTATCCTGACAAGGTCGGTTCCCTGGAATCCATTCCCGGGGATATATACCGGTTATATACCTCCAATGGTAGTAAATACATGACCGATGATCCTTACATACAGAAACTGGTCAAAGAGGTTGTCGGGGATGAAAAAAGTCCGTACTGGATCGCCCGTAAGATATTCAATTATGTGCGTAACAACCTGGAATATTTAATGGAGGGAGGCTGGAATGCGGCACCGGTAGTTTTACAAAGAGGCACCGGTTCCTGTTCGGAATATACCTTCTCTTTTATATCCCTGTGTCGTGCCGCCGGACTGCCTGCAAGATATGTAGGTGCCCTCGTGGTACGGGGTGATGATGCCAGTCTGGATGAGTCTTTCCACCGCTGGCCTGAAATTTACCTTCCCAATTACGGTTGGGTACCCATCGATCCCCAGGGGGGAGACAGGCCATTACCACGCGACCAGGCAATACGCATCGGGAACTTATCAAACCGGTACCTGATAACCACCCAGGGCGGCGGTGATTCGGAATACCTGGGATGGTACTATAATATTAATGAGAATTACCAGACAGAACCACAGGTCCGGGTTCATATCGAAGCGTTCGGAGAATGGGAACCGCTGGATAATGATTAATTACTTCTTTAAATTATTGGTTCTATACTTACTCAAATTATGAGAAACAAACTTTTTTTCATTTTAATTATTTTATTTTGTGGATTAATATCATGTAACCGGATGAATACAAAAGAATACATTTCACTCATCAATCCGGATGCAACAGAAAAAACCGTCAATCTATATCATTTCATACAGGATATCCAGGGGGAATATACACTGTCAGGGCAGCATAACTTTGCCGGTAAGGGCTCGGATTATACCAATCAACTGGAGCAATTGACAGGTAAAAGAGCCATTGTATGGGGGTCGGATTTCAGTTTTTGTGTTGAGGGGGATGATGCGATGCGTTACCAGCATTGCGGGCCGGCCAATTTACCGCCCATTTCATGGGAGGCCGTCAGGGCTTTCAGGGATTCCCTGGCTATGATTGATTCGACAACTCCACCATCGAATCTATATATGAAACCTCAGTTCCTGGAAATCACCCTTGAAAAGGCCCGCGACAGGACCATTGCCGAAATCAAAGTGCGCCATGCAGAAGGGCATATCATTACGATGATGTGGCATGGGTGTTATCCTGCCGATGGGGATTGTTGCGAAGGTTCTTCTATATGGGCCATGGAAAACCGACCTTCACCGGAAGAATGGAATGAACTGGTAACCGCTGGCACGGAACTGAATGATGCCTGGAAAAAAAGTGCCGATAAGATTGCCAGCTACCTGAAACAATTACAAGATGAAGATATCCCTGTGCTGTGGAGGCCGTACCATGAAATGAATGGTGTCTGGTTCTGGTGGTGTAACCATAAAGGGGAACAGGGATTTAAGCGGTTATGGATCATGATGTATGATTACTTTACGAATCACCATCAGTTAGATAACCTTATCTGGGTCTGGAACACAAATGCTCCGCGGGATATACCGGGAGACGAGGCGTGGGCATACGAGGATTTCTTTCCCGGAATTGAATATGTCGATATCCTGGCTGCCGATGTTTACCGCAACGATTATAAGCAGTCGCACCATGACCAGCTGGTGGCCCTGGCTGAAGGTAAACCGGTTGCCCTGGGCGAAGTGGGTGAAATACCGACGAAGGAAATCCTGCAGCAACAGCCACAGTGGACCTGGTTCATGCCCTGGGGATGGATCCTGTTTATGGCAAATGAGCCTGACCTGATCAGAGAGGTTTACAGTTCAGAACGTGTCCTTACAGTGGATGAAATTTCAGTGGATCAGAAGGGAAAATATACAATTATCAGAGTAACTGAATAATGAATAACTGAAAATAATTCCGGTTGATTTTAATTCATTGAATTCTTATGCACATTCCATAACATTGCGGTTACCAGTGATATTCACATCATTATAGACCTGGTTATTACGTGCCCAGAATTCAAAACTGCTGGCAAGATGAATCACCCAATCACAGCCTTCCATTCCCTGGAGTAAGGAGGTTTTATCAGTAAAATCACCAATGATAACCTTAGCATGAACATCCTGTAATACCTGCATATTACTGGTTTTTCTTGCAAGACAACAAAGTTCATGTTTTGTCTGTGCCAGCCGATTTACTAAATATGTACCTATAAAATCCGTGCCACCTGTTATAAAGATTTTCATTGATAACTAATTTATAATGTTTATTTTGCAATTAAGCAAAAACTCTGAAATACATCCTGCAGGAATACTTAGCAAAAAAATTAGGTACAAAATTCCTTATCAGCTGGATTTTATCCAGATTAACACTATTCAGGTAAGTTAGTTCTAATAATTTTAAAGAGATATGAAAGAATTTCAAAATAAAATTGTCATCGTCACTGGCGCAGGTTCAGGAATTGGCCGGTCGATCTGTGTTTATTTAGCACAGAAAGGGGCAATAATTATTATTGCTGACCGCAACCTGGAAGGGGCAAAGGAAACGGAAGACATGATTAATGTAAATGGGGGTTATGGTGAAGCATATCCGGTTGATGTGGCTGATCCGGAAGCTGTCCGGGCTTTATTTCAAACTACACTAGAAAAACATGGCCGGATCGATTATCTTTTTAATAATGCCGGTGTCAGTGTTGACGGGGAATTCCAGGATATTACCATGGATCACTGGAAGCACGTCCTGGATGTGAACCTGTGGGGTGTTGTATACGGCTGCCATTATGTTTATCCGATCATGCAGAAGCAGGGCTTTGGCCATATCATAAATACCGCATCACTTGCGGGGCTGATACCCGGGGGTTTAACCAGCTGCTATTCCGCCAGCAAGCATGCGGTGGTTGGTTTCTCTCTTACA
>LJUQ01000158.1 GCA_001304505.1 Bacteroides sp. SM23_62_1 | reverse complement strand
AGTGACATAATATATGCTGTATCCAGTAAAGTACGAATCCCATGCCTGCGTGTACCGTTCAGCTTTTTAACAGAACCATAGTCTTCAGCAAACCAGTTTCTGCGGCGCAGGTCCCAGTGCCTTTTATTTTCATAGGCCAGCTCAATGCGTCGCTCATTTATTACTGCGATAACCATATCAGTAACAGATGCAGCAGTAATACCATATGATCCGTCACCTTCTTCAATTCCTGCCCTTTTTCGTATTGCTATCAACTCAGCTTTAGCCTCCTCAAGTTTACCCAGTTCAGCAGCACATTCGGCTAAATTCAACAGTACTTCAGTAAGGCGTATTTCTATCCAGTCAGTTGCTACTCTTTTGGTTTCCGTGCTTTCTACAGACTCATTAACATTCTTTCTGCAGTAAAAACCGGTATTTGATGCCCCCAGCACCGGTGATGAGGGTTCAATGCCATTACCAACATAGTTCCATTGCCGGCGGCCGGTTTTTCCGCTTAATTCCCACAAACATCCGTTATATGCAACTGTTGAATAAAACCTGGGATCACGATTCTTCCAGAAGAAAACCGAATCATAACCCGAAGCAGGATCATCAACCGGTAAACCGTTTGCCATAGGAAATGCTTTGACAAACTCCCATGTAGGATTATTTGAGTTACCTCCATCTTCACACTCGCTTCTGGGCCTCACCGCATTTTCATATCCGTGAGATATATCTACTCCATCAAATACTTTAATGAATATGGCTTCTTTGGTTGATTGTTCATCAAGAAATATTCTTTCAAAGTTATCATGTAATTCATATCCGTCGGCCAGGCACAATTCTTTAGCTTCAAGATTGGCCTGGTACGCTGAATCCCAGCGC
This sequence comes from Bacteroides sp. SM23_62_1, assembly GCA_001304505.1. Classification (GTDB taxonomy): domain Bacteria; phylum Bacteroidota; class Bacteroidia; order Bacteroidales; family SM23-62; genus LJUQ01. Next base: position 9,767 of record LJUQ01000158.1, on the reverse strand, counting down.
TCCTGCAACCCATCAGGATTAAACTGCGGGCTGGCATAAAACAATAAAACCCTTCCTTTTAATGCTGCTGCTGCCCCACGCGTTATACGCCCCCATTCAGCAGCACTCCATGATGGTGGTAATCCCTGAATTGCTTCATCCAGATCTTTCTTTATCTGATCAATACATTCCCTGGCTGAACTACGCTCAATCATTAGCTCGTCCCTGTTAAAAGGATCCAGCTGATGCAATACAAGAGGAATACCGCCGTACAACTTTACCAGATCCCAGTAAACCCATGCTCTCAGAAATAAAGCCTGTCCCTTTATTTGAGCTCTTACTTCAGGTTCTATACTTCCATTTTCAATTTCATCAATCAGGAGATTGAGATCCCTAATATTGGAATAGGGAGTGACTCCGAAATTACCGTAGCTGGCATCTAATGCAAGCTCTCCATACATTATATCTTTATAAATCCTGTTAGTCGTATTTTCTTCGTCTCCTGTCAGTGCAGATTCGTCAGAGAGATTAGAATTTGAGGATCCTCCGAATCCGGGAAGGACATTTCTGTATACCTTGTTTATATAAAGGGTAGCCAGTATTTCATCATTCCATACATCAGTGTCATCAATTGCGTTGAGATCTCTTTTATCAAGCACATCTTCACAACTAATGCAAATTGTAAGTAATACGAGGTATATCAAAGATTTTTTCATTGTTTCAGGAATTTTATTGTTATAAAGTAATGCTAACACCAAAATTATAGGTTCTTATCATTGGATAATCGTAAGCCCTGGATACACTGGGATCTTTATAATCAAAAGGACTGATTATAGTCCATAAATTATTTGCCGTAAAGAATACACGCAACTGGGGGATACCCCAACTGGAAGCAATTTTACCTGGCAGATTATAGGAAATGTTCATATTGGTTAAGCGCAGGGTATGCCCGTCGCGCATCCAGAAATTCGAATGTTGCTCGACAAGTCCGTATTCATAGGGCCTGGGATATTTGGCATTGGGATTATCCACTGTCCAGTGATCTTTCCACCAGGAAAAGACGTTAAAAGTAGCTGTAGGCAAAGCTTGTTCGTCCTTATTCACAAATGCTTTATGGCCAAACTCACCGCTGAACGTGAAATCAATACGTAATCCCTTCCATGAGGCACCTAAGGAAAATCCATAATTATAGGGAGGGCTTGTATATTCAGCCAGTATAACTTTATCCCATTTATCCACAACACTGTCAGGGCCTTCCGAGTAATTTTCACCCCTGAAATCCTCATAATATAACATTCCTAATTCCGGCTCCTTTTCATTAATTGTATATTCAGGATTTTCAGCTAAAATAGCATCCAGATCTTCCTGCGTCCTGATCATTCCTAAACAGAGCCATCCTGGCTGGTTACTCGGGTCATGATACCTCTGGTCATCCCATCTCCCCTCTGCTGCTATATTCTGGAACACTACAACTTTACGGTGCTTGTCCCATGAAAAAATACCTTTAATATAATACTTCAGGTTGCTGGTAATATTACCGTAATATCCAAGTTCAAATTCCAGACCTTTAGCATACATTTCCCCCCAGTTTTCATCCGGCATATTTTCAATACCTCCTGTAGAGGGAATGCTGGAACCGCGATCAGTTAGAATATCGTATGTTAAACGGTAATAATAATCAACTCCAAAACTAACTTTACTATCAAGTAATCTCATATCCAAACCTGTATTAAAGGATCTGGATTTCTGCCATGTCAGGCTGGGTGTTATTACACCACTGTTTTTTGCTTCTATGGCATTGGTCAGTTCCGAGCCGAAAATAGCCCCTGTTGTATTGGTATTATAGGAATGCCTCCATTGAAAAGGTCTGACACCATCATTACCTACCAGACCCGCTGAACCCCGCAATTTCAAAAAATTGATAACAGAGATATTATTCCTGAAAAAATTCTCTTCCGATATAACCCATCCGGCAGAAACAGCAGGGAAAAACCCCCAGCGATGATCAGGGTGAAATTTCTGTGAGGCTTCATACCTGAAGGTTGCCTCTACTATATATTTATTAGCATAAATATAGTTCAGACGGCCAATATACCCTAAATTGCCTGATTCAGAAGCTCCCGGTCTGTTCAGAATATTTGTCTGATTAAAGGCCCACATATAATCAAATCCCCTTATTTCAGCACCGGTAAGTTCAGTACTGAATTCACTTGATTCAAATTCACTCTGCTCATATACTAATAAGGCATTTACATCGTGCTCACCGAATTTGCGTGCATATGAAACCGAAGTATTTAACTGGTAACCCTTTGAATATTCTGTTTTTTCCTGTAGGCTTTCCCTGTTATCAACCAGTCTTCCCACCCCTGTAGAAGGCAGAGTATCTATAATGATATGCCTGTAAGTTCCGGCTACCGGGAAATTATAAATATAATAATCCTGTAGGTACCTCTTTCCCTTACCATTATCCTGGTTATAGCTATATTGTACCTTTAGTTTTAATCCCTTAATAAAAGGTACAATATACTCCAGTGCACCAATTATGTTTGCGCTGTTGTCCCTGCTTGATTTGTAGCTGCCTGACTCCATCATTCCATATGGATTCCATGATACCATATCATTATCAACAGGTAGTCCGTTAATAACAGGAGGCACCCATTTAGGAGTAGTTAACAATTGTTTATATGTATCCCTTAATACTCCTTCCTGCGTTTCTTCCGAATAATTGGGCTGTTTATTTTCTCTCTGGTTGATACTCAGGCCCAGTGAGACAGTCAGGTCTCTGGTAATATTTGCATCAATATTGGTACGTACGGTATATTTCTTAACATAAAGATTATCTATATTACCTGTTTCATAATAATATGATCCGCCGGCAAAATATCTTACAATATCACTTCCACCCCTGACATTCAGGGTATGCCTGTTCTGGCCGGCATCTTTCCATAATCCGTCGAGCCAGTTGTAATCTACAGTTTTGAAATATTCAAGCTCATCTTCAGCATAATAATCCCATGGAAAGTGTGTGCCTTCAATATCATAAATTTCATTAAGCATGCTGGCATGTTCGTAAGCACTTAGCATTTCAGGAATCTTTATAGCCTGGGAGAATCCGTATGAACCACTGTAGTTTATTTTGGTTTTTCCTTTTTCCCCGGTCTTAGTTTTTATTAACACAACGCCTCCGGCAGCACGGGCTCCGTAAACTGCCGCAGATGCATCCTTTAATATGGAAATACTCTCTATTTCACTTGGATCTAAAATGTCTAATTTTTCCTGGCCACCGCGTACCCCGTCATATATAACACCATCAATCACAAAAATTGGATTTTCCCGAACCTCACCATAAGAAGATGTTGTACGGATTTGAAAAGATGTGGCCGCTCCGGGCTTTCCGGTTGCCTGGCCTACCTTTACACCTGCAAGCCTCCCCTGCAATGCCGTGGTAAGATTTGATACGGGAATATCTTCAATCTCTTCTGCTTTAATATCAACAACCGAACCTGTTAAATTTGCCCTCTTTACACCCCCGTATCCTATAACTACTATTTCATCCAGATTTGTAATATCCTCTTCCATGATTACATCAATTTCTGTCTGATTTCCTATGACTATCTCCTGCTTGGCCTTTCCCAGAAAAGAAAAAACCAGGGTGCCTTCAGCAGGAACATCTGAAATAGTATAGTTACCATTCCCGTCTGTAACGGTCCCTTTTGTGGTACCTTTAATAATAACGTTCACTCCCGGAAGCGGTTCTCCGGACTTATCTTTTACCAGTCCTTTTACAGTTACCTGGGCTAACATATGACTGGTTATGAAAAAGATAAGAGTAGAAATTAATAGACTTTTCTTCATAATATGAACTTATTAGTTAATTAATATTGTTTCATGTTTTTTTTATTCTCAAGCCATCCTGAATAGGTTAAATTGTCAATATTCTCAGGGCTTTTAAACAGTAAACTGGCAATGTAACCAACGGCAAATAATACAATATGACTGTATACTCCCAGCATAAATTTATGGTGTGTAAAATTATACCTCCCGAGATCGATCAACAGGTGTCTTTCATTTCCAGTACCAAGGGGAGTCGATGTTATCACAGCATATGCAGTGAAAACAATGCTTGCACCAATTCCTATATATACTCCCTGCCTGTTCGCCTTTTTAGTAAATATTCCCAGTAAAAACATTCCTGCAATACCCCCTGAAAATATTGAGTATAGTGTAAATATTATACCCAGAACTCCTTCACCTTCCTTTTTAACATAATACATTGCAACAAAAACTGATGCCAGTCCTGCCAAAACGACCACCAGCTTGCTCACAAACATTCGCTGTTGTTCGGTACTGGCTGGTTTGAATCTTACATAGTAATCCTCTGTAAAGATGGCAGAAAGGCAGTTAAGATCTGAATCAAGACTCGAAATTGCTGCAGCAAGGAGGGCAGCAAGTACAATCCCTATAACTCCCGTGGGTAATCTGGTCATTATGAAATGAGGAAAAACCGCATCAGGATCAATATCTGGAGGCAGGACACCTCCGCCCAGTTTATAATAAGCAAATAATGCTGTTCCTACAAACATAAATAATGCCCATACAGGCACGCAAAGAAGAACACCCATCAATGATGCCTTAATTGCCTTTTTATCGGATCTTGCGGTTAAGTAGCGCTGGACAATAGTCTGATCAGTACCATATTTCTGTATTGCATAGAAAATGCCGTTCAATACCATTACTACAAAAGTCAACTGTACAAAATCTATTTTATAGGGGCCAAATCCTGTACGCCCGTTTTCATATGCTGTAGTCCATATAGCAGGTAATCCGCCATTTGTTGTTAATACAACAATAATCAGTACTATTATCCCGCCTGCAATTAATGTAAATCCCTGTATAACATCCATCCAGATAACCGCTTCCATTCCCCCTATCAATGTAATGAAAAGCACAACAAATCCAACAATCCATATCATTTCTGTTGTATTGAATCCCGTCATTTTTGAAAAGGCTAATGCTATCAGAAAAAATACAGTCCCCATTTTTGAAAAGTGTGCCAGAAAAAAACCGAGAGAACTATACAGCCTTGCCAGAAATCCAAACCGCTGTTCAAAATATTCATATGCACTTAGCTTGATAACATTACGGTATAAGGGCACAACAAAGCCTATAAAAAATAAAAGGACCAGGGGAACCATCATTCCCTGCAGCAACAGAATCCAGTTAGATGAGTACCCTTCTCCGGGATATGCCAGAAAGGTAATACTGCTAATAAGAGTTGCAAGTATCGACATTCCGACAGCCCAGGCAGGAACGGATCCGCCGGCTTTAAAGAACTTTTTAATACTGTTCTGGTTCCTGGAAAACTTCAGACTGACAACTATGGGAATTATCAGTGATACGCCGATAATCAAATAATCCCATAACTGTAAATTTGAGCTGTCCATTACCTCAATAATTTAATCATAATCAATATTATTAATCCGCTGCATATCTTGCGGAATACCTACATTATCAGGCCAAAAATAACTTCCCGGTTTTGTAGTCAGGCAAAGGTTTGGAAATCCTTCAATTTTCATCCTTATAACACCGGTATCAAGTTCCTGTATAGGAAATAACTTTTTAATATTCAGATATTTCAATACTACGGAAGTTGTGCTCCCTCCTTCAATTAATAATTCGTTAAGATCAATCCTTTCCACAACTCTTTTTATAAGCTCCCCAATATTTTCCATTAGTCTGAATGCAATATCAGGTTCATTACTTGGTGAATGCACAATTGATGCAATAACTTTCCGGTGTTCTTCGATGCCTTTAACAATATCATCAGCCCAGTAATCAAGACAGGAAGGATCGAAGTTTTTATTGAAATATATCTCCTTTGGCATATTTGAAATATAATGCCCGTCAGCTTTTATATTACTTAAGAAATCAATCTCCTTGGGGAATGTACTTCCCAGTATAAAAAGTGCTTTGTCTCCAAACGGCACCGGGGATTTTTGTTTTTTTGGATGAGATAACTGCTGCCTTTCAAGTATTGCATTAAAGAAGCCTGATGCCCCGGCAAGCAAAGTATGCTCATCCATATGGATTGCCCATTTTTTTAAATCATCAAAACCTGATACATCACCAATAATCAATCCGGTTTTAGGTAATTTATCATCCGGCTTGAGGTTATACAGTAGAGATCTTTCATTTGCACCCAATATCTCTTTTACCGCAGATGATCGAATCGGATATTGGGGATCCGAAGAAAATCGGGTTTCATTCAAAGGAATATTGTCAATGTAATAGATACCATCCCTGATAATTCTTTTAAAAACAGGATTTGCAGCAATTACTAATGCCCTTCTTTTGCCAGAGATTTTCATTTGAGCTAATAGTTCTTCCTTAATATTTCCCCTCAATACAGAATCGATTTTCTTGAAAATAAATTTCGGATTAAATTGCAGAAGGTATTCAGTAATTTGCACAATCTGCTTAGATGCTTTATCAGCCCGGAGCGATCTTGTGTCAGTAGCAATAATAATCAAATCGGCCTGACGATTCCGGATTGGCTCGGTTTCAATAATGACATTTAGTCCATGCCTTAGTCCGATTCCTCCTATCTCGGCTGCTCCTGTAAAATCATCTGCAATAACCGCAATCATTTTTAAATTGTTGTAAATATTATCATTTTAAAAGCTTCACTGCATATTCTATGGCCTGGTTCAATGCAACCGGACTTGCAATTCCCTTACCTGCAATTTCAAAAGCAGTTCCATGATCGACCGAAGTCCGAACAATTGGAAGTCCGAGTGTTATATTTACACCACTTACGTTTTTCATCCTTTTTTCTTCTTCATCCCATTTGAATCCTAATAACTTAAAGGGTATATGCCCCTGATCATGATACATTGCAATACATCCGTCATACTTTCCACCATAGGTTAACGCAAAAAGTGTATCAGGTGGTACCGGACCTTCAACCTTAATTCCTGATTTTTTCCCCTCTTCAACAGCCGGTATAATCTCATCAGCTTCTTCATTACCAAATAATCCTCCATCACTGGAATGAGGATTGAGTCCTGCTACTCCAATCCTTGGAGATGGTATCCCAAGTTTCTTAAGTGCACTATTAAACATAAGGATTACATCCAATACACGTTCTTTTTTTATCATATCACATGCCTTGCGCAATTGAACATGAGTTGAAACATGTGCTACTTTCAAACTTTTGTCTGCGAGCATCATCGCATATTTCCCGGTATTAGTATAATGAGCAAACATTTCAGTATGTCCTGAAAAATGATAACCGGCTTTATTAACAGACTCCTTATTGACAGGTCCTGTTACAATACCATTGACCTTAACCTGCATAGCAAGATCGATAGCGGTTTTTATTGCACGAAAAGCAAGATCACCAGCCTCAGCCGATACTTCTCCAAAACGTACATTCTCTGTTTTCACCCCACCGATCTCGTATATATTCAATACTCCTTTCGTGAACTTTGCCTGTGATATTTCTGTTATTCCGTTTATGCTAAGATCTGTACCTGCTATTTTAATTGCATTTTTCATTATTGACACATTCCCTATAAGGACAGGACTACAATTATTGTAAATCGCATTTTTTCCAATAGCTTTGGCTGCTATTTCAGGTCCGATTCCGGCAGGATCACCCATTGTAACAGCAAGGACAGGGTTATGTTTTTTGGAGAGTCTCATTCTATAAGATTATTATTTCCGGTCAATGCTGATTTTATTATTGCCTTAATCTGGATTTGAGTTTTATTCCCTAAATTAATCATTGGGGGTGCTACAAAAGGCTGGCATAAGCCAAAAGCTGACATCATAGTTTTCAACACAGGAATTGATTCACTTATACTTTTATCTTTCAGACACAGTTCTGAAATATGATTAATCTTATCCTGAAGAGCATAAGCTTGCATTTCCTTACCCTTGATTGTTAATTCATACAGATCTCTGTAATACTCAGGTATTAAATTCCCTGCGCTTGGCACAACGCCTTCAGCGCCGTTTAGTAATGCAAAAGCAGATTGCTCAGCCCAGCCGGCCAAAAAAACAAAATCTGTCCTGTACTTCCATAGTTTTATTGAATGGTCAAGGCGCTCCATACCTCTCTCCGAATCTTTTATACCAACAATATTTGAATGATAACTAAGCTGATCTATTATTTCCAGAGGAATGGAAATTTTTGTTGTAAAGGGATTGTTGTACAGAAAAAGGGGACATGGAATCATATCAGCAAGCTGTTCATAATAGCGTATTATTTGATCGGATGATAATGGATAATAATAAGGAAGGTGGGCTACTACAGCATCAACTCCCATGTCAGAATACATTTTGGCTTTATCAACAGATTCCCGCAGGCAATTTTCTGAAATTCCGGCATATATTGTTATCCTTTTATTCACATGTTCAACAACTGATCTTACAAGTTCAATTTTTTGTTTGCCGGGAATAGATACATATTCGCCGGTTGTTCCAAGAATAAAGGGAGAGATTTTTGTATTCAGAAAAGTATCCAGGATTATTTTTACAGCCTTTTTGTCTATTGATAGATCCCTCTTAAATGGAGTGACCATGGGTACTATTATTCCTTTATATTTTTGATCTGTATTTTTCATTTCCCTTTAAGTATGCTGTTGCATAAATAATACTTGGAATCCTGACTTATTTAACAAGAGCTTCTGATCATCAGCTCGGTTTTTAAAATCACACTAACTGTGGAACGTGAAGGATCCTTGATCCGTAAAATAAGTTGTTCTGCTGCCCGTTTACCTATTTCATAGGCGGGTTGTCTCACTGCCGTAAGCGGAGGATTAAGGGAGATAGACCAGTACATATCATCAAAACCTATAATTGCTATCTGTCCGGGAATTGTTAATCCTTTTTTATGTATGGTCTCCAAAGCACCCAGGGTTATCAAATTATTCCCGGCAAAAATGGCATCAGGAGGATCAGGAAGACCCAAGAGTTCCTCACATAATTTAACACCGCTTTCATGCCTTGAATCTCCATATTTGATAAGATTACGGTCAATTGCCAGTCCGTTTGCAGCTAATGCATCCAGATAACCCTTCTCCCGCTGCTGGCTCGATGGAATCTGTGGCAGCCCTGAAATATATGCAATTCGTTTATATCCTGTTTTAGCTAAATGGTCTACCGCAGAGAATGCTCCAACCCGGTTTTCAACGAGTACCACATCGACATCTACTCCTGATAATCCCCTGTCAACACAAACTATCGGCAATCCTCTCCTGACAAGGTTAATAACTTTCTGGTCATGTTCATTGGTAGGAGCAGCTATTAATCCGTCTATTGACTCAGATTGAAGGATGTCAAGATAAAGCATTTCCTTTCTTTCATCCTGTGCAAAATTACACATAATAAGAGCATACTTGTTTTCATATGCAACATCCTCTATACCCCTTAAAACCTCGACATAAAAAGGATTCTGAATATCAGGGATCAACACACCAAGAAGATTACTGGAAACATTTCTGTTTCTCAACCGCTGGGCAACCCTGTTCGGACTATATTTGAGTTCCCTGATTACTTGCTGTACCTTTAAACGCGTTTCCGGATTAACATTGGGACTGTTATTAATAACCCTTGAAACTGTTGCAGTTGAAACGCCAGCCCTTTCAGCAACTTTATTTAAGCTGACAATTTTGTAAACGTTTTCATTTATCATATAGCTTATTTTAAGATAGTTATATTAAATACTTTATTATATAATATGTAAACGTTTTAATTGCAATATTAATTTTATTAAGATAGATTTG
>LJUQ01000157.1 GCA_001304505.1 Bacteroides sp. SM23_62_1 | reverse complement strand
TATACTTTCCGGGAAAGGGCAAACCAGACTGTCCATAGGCGGGTCACTGACATTATTGGAACAATCCTATTTTTTGGAGCATTATGCATCCAATCATTTCATATGGGAAAATCAATTTAACAAGACAAAAGAAATAATCGCTTATGGAGGGATTCAAAACGAATCGATTAAATTCAGGCTTAAGGGGTACGTGTCACTCATTTCAGATATTGTATATATCGGGACCGATACACTACCAGCCCAGCACCATTCTGTGATCAGTATATTTTCTGCGGATCTATATAAGCATTTTAAGCTGGGGCCATTTAATACTATTCATCGGCTGGTTTATCAGCTTCCAACAGATAAAAACATTATCAGGATTCCGGATCTGTCCTATTATACATCGAATTTCTTTGCTTTCAGCCCGGTAAAAAATGTCCTTACAATTGAGATCGGGTTTGATCTGTTGTATTATACAAAATACCGTGGCCTGGCATATATGCCATCATTTGGTATGTTTTATCATCAGGATGAAAAGGAAATAGGAAATTATCCGTACTTTGATATCTTTATTACAGCGAAATTGAAAAGAACAAGATTCTTCGTTAAATTCGACCATATTAATGCAGGTTTAATGGACAAGAATTATTTTCATGTTCTTCACTATCCAATGCCTAACAGAGCATTAAAGCTGGGTCTTTCCTGGACTTTTTATGATTAATCCGGGTAAGAGATATGTAAAACAAATTTCAAATCTCAAGATTTTCGTCTAATGCTCAGGAATACAAATAGTTATACAGACACTCCCGGCTATATTCATTTATCATACATCTGTTAAGAAGAATTTTCATAAATTCATTGCCGGGTAAAATTCAATTTGTAAATTGTATTGTTACACATACGCTAATGCAGTTGAAGAATATCCGTTACCAGCTTCTGCTTATACTATTGTGTTTTGCCTGTGCAGAAAGCCGCGATAAAAGTACACCTCACAGGGCAAAAGTACCTGTTGTAGACCTTCAGGAGATCCGGTCACAGGGAAGATTAATTGCCATCACAGATTTTAATTCCACAAATTATTTTATCTACAGGGGGCAACCCATGGGTTATCAGTATGAATTAATACAGGAGCTGGCGGATCACCTGGGCATTAAACTGGATGTAAGGGTAAGTAATGATCTGGAAGAAAGTTTTAACTGCTTGATAGCGGGCGAATGTAATCTCATCGCAATAAATCTGACGGTAACAAAAGAGCGGAAGAAACTTTTTGATTTTACCGAACCACATAGTCAGACCAGGCAGGTACTCATCCAGAGGAAACCTGAGAACTGGAAAGAACTCAGCCAATCTGAACTGGAAAGAAGTCTAATCATGAATCCGCTGGATCTTGCAGGAAAGACGATTTATGTAAAACAGAATTCGGCATTTTCAGCACGGTTAAAAAATCTGTCGGATGAAATTGGTGACACAATCGATATCCGGGAAGTCCCTGATGATCCTGAACAGTTAATTATGCTGGTAGCGCAGGGAGATATTGATTACAGTGTTACTGATGAAAATGTAGCCCTGGTAAACCAGACTTATTATCCGAACATAGATGTTTCGATGGCTATAAGTTTCCCACAGAACCTGGCCTGGGCTGTACAGAAGGGAGCGGTAAATCTGAGACGTGAAATTGATTTATGGCTGGTAGAATTCAAGCAAACAGCCAGATATGCCGTGATTTATAATAAATATTTCAAAAACCAGAAATCAGCAGAAATTGTCAGAAGTGATTATTTTACTATCAGTAGTGGTAAAATTTCTCCATATGACCAGGCTATCCGCAAGTACAGTGAACAGATAGGTCTTGACTGGAGACTTGTTGCTTCCATGATATATCAGGAATCGGGATTTAATCCGCAGGCAAGATCATGGGCCGGTGCTTATGGACTGATGCAACTCATGCCCACTACAGCCAGGAGGTTTGGTGTCAGCAGGAACTCATCGCCTGATCAGCAGATCCGTGCCGGGATAGAGTTCATAAAATGGCTTGATAACCGGTTTAAAGATCAGGTTCCCCGGGAAGATGAAAGGATCAAATTCATACTCGCTGCATATAATGTTGGGTACGGCCATGTGGTAGATGCAATGAACCTGGCGGAGAAAAACGGTAAAAACCCGAAAGTCTGGGATCAAAATGTTGATGAGTTCCTTTTAAAAAAATCCAATCCAAAATATTATCTTGACCCGGTTGTTAAGTATGGTTACTGCCGAGGTAATGAACCTTACCAATATGTCACCGAAGTACTCGAGAGATATGAACATTATAAGAATATTATTAAAGAGGATCACCGATCCGTTTTAGGATTTCAACAAATTCCGAAATGATCATGGCTGTAGCGCCCCATATATGGTGGCCGTTGATATTATAATATGGGATGAGTGCTTTGCTGATAAAAAATATTTTAATCCTTTCCTGCCTGGTTTCCTGTTTCAGAAATTCGTTGAGGGGTGTTTCGATTATCCTCTCCACCTCCTGCCGATCTGGTTGAAACAGAGGCCTTTCATTCATGAATCCCACAAAAGGGGAGACAATAATTTTACTGATGGGAATCTGCAGTTCAGTAAGTCTTCCAAGGATCTCAATTTCCAGCGGATTTATGCCGATTTCTTCATGTGTTTCCCTAAGGGCGGTATGAGCCGGATCATTTTCAAAACTTTCCACTTTACCCCCTGGAAGGCTAATTTGCCCACTGTGAACACCACGGTATTTTGTTCTCCTGATAAATATGGTAGACAGAACACCACGGTAAGGATAAAACAAAATAAGAACAGCAGCCCGTTGCTTAAATCCAGACGGTCTTATACGCCTGCGCAGACCGGGGGCCATTCTGTATTGAGCCTCAATACCCGGAAGCTCTTTATTAAGCTCTTCTTTTAATAGCTCTTTTATTCTCAGAATACGGGTTGAATTATTCAATGTATGTGTTGTGCTATTAAATGATGCATGTTAATGAACGTTAAATTTTCACATAAGGGGCTGTGTCACAACTAATATTTCACGCAATGATCGCCAAGAAAGCATGAAGTACGCAAAGAATACGTGTCTGTTAACCAACACTTTGCAGTCTTTGCGAAAACTTTGCGTGCTCTGCGTGAAGCCTTAAATTGAAGTTGTGACACAGCCCCTGATGCATATCTGATTATCAATATTATCATCTTTAATAACACAACACGATTAATAATTGTCTTTTATCATTACAAAACTAATGTTTCCGGGAAAATCTCATCAACAGATGTTGCCTGATATTGACAAAGACAAGAATTATTATTAAATTAACGAGTTGTGGAGTAAAACGCAAGGTACTGATTCATAAAAACAACATCATTGGTTTTTGACCATGTGATGTAATAAATATTCATAATTATGATTTAACTAAAAATCTAAAAGAGATGAAAAAACTTTTGTTAATCTTACTTGCAGGATTGATATGTTCAGCTGTTTTAGCACAGCAAGCAGATACGATCCTGATAAAAGAAGTTAAAGCACTCAGAACGGATATTACAAAGCTGCAGAAATCCACAAAGAGTCTTAGTTCTCAATTATCAACCCTGAAGAAGGCCCATCAGGAAGATCTGAAAAGCATCTCAGGTGATCTGGATGAGAAGAGTGAAAAAATTGCAGCTATTGATTCCCGGCTGAATGAATTAAAAGCATCACTTGATGAACATATGAATGCCTCAGGAACCAAGCTTGATAACCTGGAAAAGTGGACAAAGCAAATGGCCATGATTCAGTTTATCCTTTTCGGAGTTTTATTTCTTATCCTGCTGGTTCTGATTATTGTAAACCGGCAGAAAATCAACAAATCCTTTATCAACCTTGAATCAAAAGTTGATAATATGAAAGAGAGTCTGAATCTTGAAATCAATCAGCTGCTAAATAAACATGAGGAAGACATCAAAGCTTTAAAGAAGGATTTAGAGAGCAAGAAGAAATAAATCAATCTTAGTGGTTTTCAGACCAGTCGGGTGTTTGAAAAGCCTATTTATGAACAAAATCTCACTCTTTGCAGTGTCATGATGCGACACTGTAGAACTTTCAAAATAAATATCTTCGGGCTAACAGTATGACCTGTTATTATTTAATTAAACCGGATTACTTTTATTGGGCTTATCCGGCTGATGATCAGTGAAGGTATAATGAGGATCATCATGATGACAAGACATGTGCCTATATTTATCGCCAGAAAGTGGAACAAGTTAAGGTTTATTGGTACCGTGGTGAGGTAATAAGATGACTGGTCGAGTTTCATTATACCGAATTCTTTTTGAATCAGGCACAGCGTGAGTCCGATCAGGTTTCCCCAGAATAAACCTTTGATGATCAGGAATCCTGACTGATAAAGAAATATCCTCCGGATACTAAAATTTTCTGTCCCCAGTGCCTTTAATATACCGATCATACTGGTCCTGTCAAGGATCAATATCAATAATCCTGAAACCATATTAAAACCGGCAACAACAATCATTAACAGGATTAGAATGAGAACATTGATATCCTGAAGGCTAAGCCAGTCAAAAATCTGAGGGTATTTATCGCGGATATTGATAACTTTCAGACGTGAACCATCTTCTTCAAATCCAAAGCCTACCAGATTCATAATTTCATAGGTTAACTCTTCCAGATGGTTAAAATTGTAAATGGATAATTCAAATCCACTGATCTGGTTTTCTGTCCAATCATTTAACCGTTGAATATGGGATATATCTGCGAGCACGAAAATCCTGTCAAATTCCTCAAGGCTTGTTTCATAAATCCCGGAGACCTCAAATCTTCTCATTCTGGGAGGATCCTGTACGAAATACATGATGAATTCATCCCCGACCTGCAATTTCAAAAGCGTTGCTATATATTTGGAAATTAACACTTTATTGGTTCTGACAGAATCATAAACCATAAAAATATCTCCATCAGTAAGATAATTTTGAAAAAAGTCCCAGTTAAAATCACTACCGATACCTTTCAACACAACACCCTGTATATCAGTTCGTGTTTTAATGATACCTGCTTTAGTAGCGAAAGACTGTATATTCTGGATGTATGGTTCAGCGCGCAAATCATTAAGAAAAGACTGATTTTTATTGATCGGTTGAGTTTCGTAGGAGATGTTTGAGTCAAAATTAAGGATCTGGATATGAGAACCGAACCCGATCACCTTATTTGTTATTTCATTCTTAAAACCTGTAACTACGGTAACTGCCACGATCATAACGGCCAGACTGAGGCCAACCCCAAAAACTGCAATTGACAGAATGGATCTTGAAATAGTCTTTTTTGAACTTTTATCAAAAATAAGTCTGCGTGCTATGAAGAATTCGGTGTTCATTGGAAACTGGTATCATAACATACAAAAATAACAAAATATAGCAGGTAAAGATCTAATAAGAAGAAGGCTGAGGCTGAGGCTAAGGAGGTGTGAGGATCAGGGTGTGAGGTATGTATTATTTAGTAAGAAGTAGGGAGTAAGGAGGGGGTCTTGCCCCGAAATGTAATTTTTGCGTACAGGAAAGGAGTTAAATGATACAGTGTTATGAAAGCTCTGAAAGGGCATAACTATGGTCAAGAAGTTACCGATACCGACAATTCAGGACTCCTCAGCCTGTCTTAACGTTCTTCTTTTAATCTTCACAATCTTCAAACAAAATCCAACCTGTTAGAAAATCAGGCACATTATATAACTTCATTTCTGTGATCATTATATCTTTGTTATTAAAACGCCATCATGTTGAAAAATAATATCTTTCGGTCATCCTTCACAATAATCATAACTTTTATGATGATGCTTAAAACAGGTTGTCAGCAGGAGGGAAATATAATTCCTGGTGCGGAGAGGACTGACTTATATCTGAATCTGCTATCAGGCAAACGGGTTGCCATTGTAGCCAATCAAACATCCATGATCGGGCAGACTCATCTTGTTGACAGTCTGGTGTTTCTGGGCATTGACATCCGCAGGATTTTCAGTCCTGAACACGGATTTCGTGGTGATCAGGATGATGGAGCACTGGTAAGCAATGGTGCAGATATAAGAACGGGAATACCCATAAAGTCCTTATATCAGGAATCCAAGAAGCCTGATTCCTCCGATCTGAATGACGTTGATCTGATAATTTATGATATTCAGGATGTCGGGCTCAGATTCTATACCTTCATTTCCACCCTTCATTATGTAATGCAGGCATGTGCAGAGAACGGAAAACCTTTGCTGGTATTAGACCGGCCCAATCCAAATGGTTTTTATACTGACGGCCCTATTCTTGAGCCAGAATTCAGGTCATTTGTCGGGATGCATGAAGTTCCGGTTGTATATGGAATGACCATTGGTGAATATGCCAGAATGATCAACGGGGAAGGCTGGATAGGGGATACACTGTTCTGTGACCTGAAAATTATTCCATGTCACAATTACACGCACGATTCCAAATATCACCTACCCATTAAACCATCACCCAATCTTCCGAACATGAATTCAATTTACCTTTATCCTTCCACATGCTTTTTTGAAGGGACGGTTGTTACGGAGGGGAGAGGGACTGACTATCCATTTGAAATATTCGGGCATCCTGACCTGCAGAACTGCAGCTTTACATTTACCCCGGAATCCAAACCAGGTGCTGCCACCAACCCCCGATACCTTGGTGAAAAATGTTATGGAGTGGATCTCAGGGAGTATCGTTTATCCGGTGATGACAGACCGGGCAAAATTGACCTTTCGTGGGTGATATTTGCATACAATAACTATCCGGATAAAGAGAACTTCTTTACCAGCTATTTTGAAAAGCTTGCCGGAACCGCAACATTAAGAGAACAGATAATCGCAGGTATGACAGCAGAGGCTATCAGGGAGACATGGAAAGAGGGACTGGAGGAATTTCAGCAAATAAGGGAAAAGTATCTGTTGTATCCTGATTTTGGACAGAGATAAGATAGTCAGGGCATGACTTTAATACGGCCGGGATATATCTTCAGTGCTTCTTCAAGGCACTCCATCGCATTTTCCAGGTCATCAATTTTAAGCACATATGCTATTCTGACCTGTTGTTTCCCAAATTCCGGTTTGGAATAAAATCCTGAGGCAGGTGCCAGCATAACGGTCTGGTTTTTCCATTCGAAATCACTCAACAGCCATTGTGAAAATTTATCGGCATCATCAACAGGCAACTGTGCAATGGTGTAGAAAGCACCTTTTGGCATCGGGCAGACCACACCCTTCATCTGATTAAGGGCTTCAACCATAAAATTTCTTCGTTCGATGTATTCCGTATATACCTCCTTGAAATATTCCTTTGGTGTATCCACTGCTGCTTCTCCGAGTATTTGTCCTAAACCGGGGGGGCTTAGCCGGGCCTGAGCGAATTTCAGGGCTGTGGCAATAATATCCTTGTTTTTCGAAACCAGAGCACCAATCCTTGCACCGCATACACTGTATCGTTTTGAGATAGAGTCGACGAGTATCACATGTTGTTCGAGGCCCTTCAGGTTCATAGCAGAAAAATGCTGCATCCCGTCATAGCAAAATTCACGATATACCTCATCACAGAAGAAGTATAGATCATGTTTCCTGATGATCTCTCCCAATTGTTCCAGTTCTTCCTGAGAATAAAGGTACCCGGTGGGATTATTTGGATTACAAATCAGAATTCCCCTGGTTTGTCTGGTGATCAGCTTTTCAAATTCACTGGCCGGAGGAAGGGCAAATCCGTTCTCTATTTTTGAAATTACAGGAATTATCTTTATCCCTGCACTGATTGTAAAACCGTTATAATTGGCATAATAAGGTTCAGGAATAATCACCTCTTCTTCAGGATTAATTGTTGACATCAGTGCAAAAAGGATTGCTTCTGATCCGCCTGCAGTAACCAACATTTCAGTATGATCGACATGAATACCATGGCCGTGATAATATTCTGCCAGTTTTCGTCGATAGCTTTCATTCCCGGCAGAATGACTATATTCAATAAAAGGATTTTTAATGTTCCTGATAGCATCCAGCGCTATTTCAGGTGTATGGATATCTGGCTGTCCAATGTTCAAATGATATACCTTTATTCCTTTTCTTTTAGCCTCTTCAGCGTATGGGACCAGCTTCCTGATCGGGGATTCAGGCATCTGCCTGCCCTTATGGGAGATTTTTGGCATTCTAATATGTTTGAAAATTAACCGGATTATGAAGGAGCTTGTTCCGGTGGTTTTACTGTTCCTTTAATATATAAACTGGATGGTGAATTTGTTGCATTTGAATAAACTGTTACTGATTTGGAAAAAACACCTATCCGGTAGGTATCATAACTAACCCTAATTTTCCCTTTTTCGCCCGGTTTTACCGGCTCATGTGGCCACTCAGGGATGGTACAACCACAGCTTGATTTTACATTGGTGAGTACCAGGGGTACCTGCCCGGTGTTTGTGAATACGAATTCACAGATTCCTTCCCCACCAAAATCTATAGTCCCAAAGTCGTAAACGTTATTGTCAAATTTAATCCTGGTTTCTTGTTTTTGAATTGTATTTCCAGAATTACCACTGCAAGCAAATAATCCGGTGAGGATAAAAACGATAATATATAATCTGATATGATACATTGTTGTTTTATTGTTTCGTAATACAAAAATAATTGAATATTGTAAAATAGAATATTCTTACCAAGAAAATAACTCACCCGGTGACTCCAGCTCACCCGGTGAGTCATTTAAACAATAAATTCTTAATTTTGGGAATGTTTTTTAAAGGGATCGTGTCTTGTAAAAATCACAAGATCAATTAATTGCATCAGATTATGGATATTCCTTCCAAATATGATCCTTCAAATACTGAGGATAAGTGGTATGCGTACTGGCTGAAACAGGGCTTTTTCAGGTCTGCACCGGATGACAGGGAGCCTTATACGATTGTTATTCCTCCACCGAATGTTACAGGGGTATTACATATGGGACATATGCTCAATAATACAATTCAGGATGTGCTGATCAGGAAGAAGAAGATGGAAGGCAAAAACACCTTATGGGTTCCAGGTACTGACCATGCCTCGATCGCAACAGAAGCTAAAGTAGTGGCCAAGCTAAAGGAAGAGGGGATCAGTAAGGCCGAGCTTACGAGGGAAGAATTCCTGAAACATGTATGGGCATGGAAAGAAAAATATGGCGGAATCATACTTGAACAGTTAAAAAAACTGGGAGCTTCCTGTGATTGGGACCGGACCAATTTTACAATGGATGAGCATTATTACGATAGCGTCATTTGGGTGTTCATTGACCTTTTCAGGAAAGGGTATATATATCGTGGGGTAAGGATGATTAACTGGGATCCCCAGGCAAAAACTGCTGTTTCTGATGAAGAGGTTATTTACCGTGAAATGAAATCGAAGTTGTATTATGTAAGATATAAGATTGAGAATGCTGATGAATGGATCACAATAGCAACAACACGTCCTGAGACTATCCTTGGAGATACGGCTGTAGCTGTACATCCTGAAGATAAAAGGTATTTGAAATTTCATGGCAAAAGAATTATTATTCCCTTGGTCGAACGGCCGGTTCCATTAATTACCGACGGGTATGTGGATCAGGAATTTGGAACAGGTGCATTAAAAATCACCCCGGCTCATGATGAAAATGATTATGAAATAGGGATCAAACATGGTCTTGAAACGATTGATATCTTAAATGATGATGGGACACTAAATGAGTCGGCGCATTTTTTCGTTGGTATGGACCGTTTTGCAGCGAGAGAAGAAATTATCAAAGAACTGGAGAAAAAGGGGCATCTTGTTAAGGTTGAAAATTACATTCATAAACTTGGCTTTTCAGAGCGTACCGATGCAGTTATTGAACCCAGGTTATCCAGGCAATGGTTTGTCAAAATGAAAGAATTATCGCAGCCTGCCCTGGAGAATGTGGTAAATGGCAATATTAAATTTCATCCGGGGAAATTTGTGAATACGTATCGTTACTGGATGGAAAACGTAAAGGATTGGTGTATATCCAGGCAGTTATGGTGGGGACACCGTATCCCTGCCTATTACCTGAAAGGAACAGCCGATTTTGTTGTGGCTGCTTCTATGGAAGAGGCGCTTGAAGAGGCAAGAAAGAAGACAGGAAATTCAGGACTTACCCAGGCCGATCTTCAACAGGATGGAGATGTGCTGGATACATGGTTTTCATCATGGCTATGGCCAATTGTCGTTTTTGATGGTATCCGTAAGCCTGGTAACCCGGATTTTACCTATTATTATCCGACCAATGATCTTGTGACTGCTCCTGAAATACTGTTTTTTTGGGTCGCACGAATGATCATTGCCGGGTATGAATATGTTGGTGGGAAGCCATTTCATAATGTTTACCTGACCGGTACAGTAAGGGATGCCAGCAGGCGCAGGATGTCAAAATCCCTGGGAAATTCCCCGGAGCCGCTGAATCTCATAAAAAAATATTCTGCAGACGGTGTACGTGTGGGCATGCTGCTTTGTTCCCCTGCAGGAGGTGATTTATTGTATGATGACAGCCTGCCGGAACAGGGTCGGAACTTTGGCAATAAAATATGGAATGCTTTCAGGCTTATCAAACAGTGGAAAGTAAACCGCACCTTATCACAGCCTGAAAATGCTGCTGTTGCCATGCAGTGGTTCCATAACAGGCCTCACAGT
>LJUQ01000156.1 GCA_001304505.1 Bacteroides sp. SM23_62_1 | reverse complement strand
GTACAGACAGGGAACCAACAGTTACAGATATAGAAACGGGCCTTTCCTTGGCACGTCATTTATCATGCAACCTGGTTATTGGTTATGGTGGAGGCAGCGCCATTGACAGTGCCAAGGCCATTGCTGCCGTGGCAAATAATCCCGGGGATTTGTCCGATTATCTTGAAGTCATTGGCAAAGGGAATCAACTGGCAGTAGCGCCCCTCCCTTGCATAGCCATACCTACCACTTCAGGCACCGGTGCTGAAGTAACAAAAAATGCTGTCATCAAATCCCCGGAACACAAAATGAAAGTCAGCCTTCGCAGCCCGCTTATGTTCCCTTCCGTTGCCGTTGTCGATCCCGAACTTACCCGGTCAATGCCGCCTGAGTTAACAGCCAGCACAGGAATCGATGCACTGACTCATCTTCTCGAGACATTTGTTTCTAACCAATCCAATATATTCACCGATATGTTATGCCGCGAAGGGATTGGGCGAATTTCCTCTTCGCTGCAGCTGGCCTGGTCAGATGGAACTAACGCCGGTGCCCGGGAAAATATGTCCATGGCCAGTCTTTTAGGCGGTATGGCCCTTGCCAATGGCAAACTGGGTGCAGTGCACGGCCTTGCTGGTCCCCTGGGGGGGATGTATACCATTTCACATGGAACGGTTTGCGCAACACTGTTGCCGGCCGTGATGGAAACCAATATCAGGTTACTGGGTGAGCAGGGGCTACATGATCGCCTGGAGCGTTACAATGAGGTGGCCCGTATCCTTACAGGTAACCATAGCAGCAGTGCACCCGGTGGCGCCGAATGGATCAGGGAACTGGTAACCCTCATGAAAATACCGCCATTATCTGTATCTGGCATTCGTGAAACCGATTTTCCGGAGATCGTTTCCAGGTCCCAAAGTGCCAGCAGCATGAAGGGTAACCCGGTTGCGTTAACAGACAACGATATAATGGGAATTATTAAAATGGCCCTGTAAAAACTTGACTGTGAGGGGAATTCCCGTGCATATCAATTCCGGGAGTTTTTACATTTCATAGTAAAGTTCATTTCAGAACTTCCAGATCATACCTTTCCCCCCGGACAGTTTCGAACCGGACTGATCCGTCTGCAAGAACTGTTGCTGGCGTTTTCCTGCCATCTGAAGTAACTTTTACCTTTATTTCAGGATTGATTGTACATATCTCACCTGCCTTTGAAAGAACAGAGAGTTTTGTAATCTGCCCGTTCTTCCACTCCATTGAAACTTCGAATGCGCCCCTTGCACACACGCCATTGAAGCTGCCTTCATTCCATTCCGCGGGAAGGGCAGGGAGCAGATCGATCACTCCCTCGTGCGACTGGATGAGCATTTCAGTGATTGCTGCCGTCACACCGAATGAGCCGTCAACCTGCAGAGGTGTGTAGCATTTTGCAAAAAGCTGCGGATATGCCTGGTCCCGGATATATCCCCTGAAAACGGTATATGCCCTGTTGCCGTCACACAGCCTTGCCCAGAGTGCCATCTTCCATGCTCTTGAAAAACCTGTGCCTCCGTCGCCCCTCTGTTCAAGCACCTTTCTGCATGCATCAATCAGCTCCGGTGTTCTTTTATACGAAATAACATTGCCCGGGTATAAACCATACATGTGTGAGAAATGCCGGTGTTCCTCCTCAAGCTGCTCCAGGTCAAGCGTCCATTCCTGAAGGGAACCATCCTTTCCTATCTGCGGCGGGACAAGTTTTTTCGCGGCATCTGAGACCTTTTGTGAAAATTCGTTGTCAGTCTTCAGTATTTCGGATGCCTGGCAGTAATAATTGAAGAGATCCATAAGGATCTGCATATCTATGGAGGAACCGTAACAGATCGTGGTGAAGTAGTACATTCCTGTTACCTCATCGAAAAAATAATGATATCCGGGCCCCTTCGGAGGATTTTCAGGCGATGTTGAAGGATTTGTCACAAGCCATTGACCTGCAGTATCCGGTATCAGGAAATCCATGAAGAATTCCACGGATCCTTTTATTACCGGGTAAATTTCCTTAAGATAATTCAGATCCCTGGTAAAAAGAAAGTGTTCCCACAGGTGTGTGCAGAGCCATGCTCCTCCTACGGTAAAGGTACCCCATGCCGGTCCGTCCATCGGTGCGGCAACTCTCCAGATATCAGTGTTCTGGTGAAACACCCATCCCCTGCAGCCATAATGCCCGGAGGCCACCTCCGAACCCTGGTCTGTAAGTTCCCTTACCATTCTTATCAGGGGTTCCGCACATTCCGAAAGATTGCCTGTTTCGACAGGCCAGTAGTTCATCTCTGTGTTGATGTTTGTGGTATATTTTGAATCCCACACCGGGTTCATATCCTGGTTCCAGATTCCCTGAAGATTGGCCGGCTGTGTGCCGGGACGCGATGAGGATATCATCAGGTACCTGCCGAATTGATAACATAATGCTGCCAGGGAGGGATCGGACGATTCCTGCACCTTTTTCATCCTTATATCAGTTGGCAGGTACGAATTCTCTGTCACCGGAAGCCTCAGGGACACCCTGTCAAACAGCTTTTTATATTCGCTAATCGCCGATACAAGTATATCCCGGTAACTTCCGGATGAAATTCCGGTAATGTAATCTTCTGTCCTCCTCTGCTCATCTGCGCTGATATCCTTATAATTAATGAAGTTGGTGGCAGCCACAATATACAATGTCACCGCATCTGCATTCTCAATTATCAGGTCGGTATCATCCACGCACATTTTCCCTCCTTCAGGAACTGCCTTCAGCCTGGCTTCATACCTTAACCGTCCCTCAATGCCGAGGTAATCTGCAGATTTCCCTGTAAGGATCAGCTGGTCCTGTCCGTTGCCATCCATCCTGAAATAATCTGTGGCATAGTTCGACATCTGGCTGTTGCGGATCCCGCGAAGGCTTGCCGTAAAGGATATGGATCCTGGCCTGTCGGCTGTAAGCCTCACTGCAATGACCTGGTCCGGGGAAGATGAAAAAACCTCCCGCCTGAAGGTGATTCCGTCAGCCCTGTATTCCACTCCTGTGATACCTGTTCCAAGATCAAGCCATCTCTTGTATCCTGTTACTTCTCCGCTGTGCTTCAGCTGAATCATAAGATTAGCAAGCGACTGGTACTTCTGCTGTTCAACCGGATAACCCATCAGGTAGCGGCCGAACATTTTGTGGGCCCGGATAACATCACCGGCAAATATCAGCCTCTGAATTTCCGGGAGCATCCTGTTCCCTCCCCCGACAACGGTTGAATATGGTCCTCCGGTCCAGTATGTATCTTCATTAAGCTGGATTCTCTCTTCATCGGTATTTCCGAAGACCATAGCCCCAAGCCTTCCGTTGCCCACGGGCAGGGCCTCCTCCCATTTACCTGCAGGTGCAGTATACCAGAGCAGTTCCGATGGATTAAAAGACCTGTTGTAAAGAGTTGAGGCAATATCCATAACCTGCCCGGATACAAAGCAACTACAGACGGAGGCAAACAAAAGGAAGAGAAATATATTGAACACGCTCCTGCCATTAAACCTGATAATAAGTATATGATAATGAGTCCTTCTCATTTTTGACTTATATTTCCTCTGTAAAAAGTTTAAATTTGTTTAAATTAAATAACAAATTTAAGCTTTACAGCAGGGAACTCCCATGAACTTTTTTCATGAGTCTTTGAGTAGTTTTTCATGAAAAAAGTTCACGTACGTTTATGAAATGAAATTAAGAATAATTCTTCTGTAACAAAAATTACTTCACCACCTGATGAAAGCAGGAATCTTTAATGATGTGATCGGTCCGGTAATGAGAGGGCCATCCAGCTCACATACAGCTGCATCACACAGGATAGGCACCATGGTGCGCCAGTTATGTCCTGTTGAAGGGAGCAGTATAGTTGTTGAGTTCGACCCTAATGGTTCCCTGGCAACAACCTATGAAGGTCATGGAAGCGCAATGGGGCTTATCAGCGGCATTGCAGGCAGAAGCATCCTCGATCCTGCGATAATGTTATTCAGGGATCTGCCTGCCATACACAACTTCATAATTGAATTCAAAATATCGGATTATCATGCTCCTCATCCCAACACATACAAAATAATTGTCGAATCATCAGGCAATGAGAAATATGAAATTATTGTGATTTCAACAGGCGGGGGAATGATTGAAATAATCAGTTTCAATGGATTCCAGGTCTCGATGAGGGGAGATTGCTACGAAACTGTTGCATGTTTCAGATCAGCCTCCATTGAAAGAATGAATAAAATTTCTGAAAAAATCTCCTTTTCACATCAAACAGATACAGAGGTTGTCAGAGGAAGTGAGAACCATTACCTTCTCATAATTAAATCAAGACATTCAGGAAAAAACATAGCAGAGAGCCTTCTTAAACATGAGCCTGATCTTTTATGGATTAAGCACACCGATCCGGTGTTGCCGGTAATGCCTGTCAAAGGCACACGTATGCCTTTCGGGACCATTGAGGAAATGCTCAGGATGGCAAAATCCGAAAATCTTGACCTGGCCCGGATGGCTATAAAATATGAAAGTGCATATTCAGGAATTGATCCGTCTGATGTGACCTCAATGATGCATGAGATTGTAATGCATGTCAGCCATTCAATAACCGGGGGGTTGAAAGACAAGTTTTATCAGAACAGGCTACTCGGTCATCAGTCTCACCTGATCCCTGAAGCTGAGAAGTCAGGAAAACTGGTAAGTTCACCTCTTAATACGATCATTTCTTACGTCACTGCAATAATGGAGTCAAAAAGTTCAATGGAGGTGATTGTAGCTGCTCCTACTGCGGGTTCATGCGGAGCGGTCGGAGGCTCGCTGTTCGGAGTGGCAAAATACCTGCATCCGGGAACTGATGAGATAGTTAATGCCTTTCTTGCGGCCGGGCTGACAGGTGTCTTCATTGCTGATAAATGCACTTTTGCCGCCGAAGAGGGAGGATGTCAGGTTGAGTGCGGAGCTGCATCAGCAATGGCTGCATCCGGCCTTGTCCAGCTCATGGGCGGCAATACCGAACAGGCTGTGAATGCAGCATCAATGGCTCTCCAGAACTGCCTGGGAATGATTTGCGATCCAGTTGCAGACCGGGTTGAGGTACCATGCCTCGGCAAGAATATTCTGGCTGCATCCAATGCCCTGAATTGTGCCAGCATGAGCATCGCAGGTTACGATCATGTAATACCGCTGAGCGAAGTTATAGAAGCCATGAAATCAGTGGGTGCAGAATTACCACGGACACTTTGCTGCACAGGACTTGGAGGATTGTCACTGACCAGGACATCAAAAAAACTGCACGAACGCTTTAAGAAGTATTGATCAAAGGATGTTATATTATGAAATTTATCGATTCTGCTGCCGTTGAGAATACAGCCTCTGTCACCGATTGGATAGATGCAATGGAACAGGCAATGGTTAAAAGTCTTACAGGCGAGTTAATTTTGCCAGGCAGGCTGCATCTTGACCGTGGTGATGACACCTTCCTCCTGATGCCATGTATTGATGACAGCTATTGGGTCACAAAACTGGTCTCTTTTTGTCCGGGTAACAGTAGTTTGGGACATCCCTCAATTTACGGGACTGTTGTACTTAACAGCTCGGCGACAGGCGAACCACTGGCTCTCATCGAGGGGGCTTCATTAACAGCCAACAGGACTGCCGCAGTAACTGCCCTGGGAATAAAATATCTTACAGATATGAATGCTGAAAGGCTGGGAATTATAGGGACAGGCACCCAGGGTATCCACCAGGCCATCTTTGCCTGCACAATCAGGCCGGTTAAGAAGGTCACAATATCCGACAGGTCTGTAACAGCAATTGAAAAGTTCGAACAGGAGTTTAAAAGGCACTTCCAGGATATCACTCTTACTGTTGCTGACGATACTTGGAAAGTATGCAATGAATCTGATATAGTCATTACCGCTACCAATTCAAAAGATCCTGTTTTCCCTGAGAATCCCGGTATTTTCAGAGATCAAACCTTCATAGGTACAGGTTCTTATAAACCTGATTGCCGGGAATACCCTGATGCTTTCTATAAATGCATCAGGCAGATTTTTACTGATACCCTTCACGGATTAAAGGAGAGCGGCGACCTGATTCATCCTGTGAAAAAGGGCCTGATCAGCAGGGAGCATGTCCATTCCCTTGGCTCCCTGATAAAGAAAGATGTCATACTTTCACATGCCCCCGTTAGATTTTTCAAAACAGTAGGCAGTGCAATATTTGATCTTTTCGCAGCCCGCCTGATATATGAGAAATCACTGCAGCGTACTGATTGATTGTCTTAATATATAGCTGATTATTTTCTGCTGGTTCCCTGCGGTTTGATTATATGTTGCTAAACTTCGACAGGAATGGCATCCCCCGGGTGCTGGATCAAAAATGGCCAAAAAAGGGGATTTTGAGGGTCATTTCCTTCTTCGTTATACATTTGTACATTAGTAAGCATAAACAAATAATAAAAGAGTTCGGTTAGCAACCGGACTTTTCTGTATCATCCCCTGATGTATTAAAGGCCGATTGTCAATTGGCCGAACTTCACACTCCTAACCCAAACCCATCAAAAATCCCGAAAATTAGTAATCCGCCTAAGGCGGATGCGTTAATTTTCGAGGATCCTCGAAATGGTAATGGAATCAAAGATTCCTACCATTTCGGGATCTTGAACTTTGAACCTGGAACTAATAAATCAAATGCTTCTCCATCCTTCTCCAAAATAAAATCCCGGATTTTCCGATTGAAATCGTCAATATGACGCCATATCCCCCTGGAATCTTATGTTTCTTTGCGGATTATTCTATCAAGATTTTCCCCCGATAGATCCCTGGCCCCCTCAACTCCATAAAATAGAATCCTTCCTTCAGGTCTCCTTTTTCCAGGACATATTCAGAAGTGGTAATGTTATCTATTATTTGGCATACCTTGCCTGTAAGATCGAAGATATAAAGGGAGTATGAAGAACTCCCGGGATTGTTAAATAAAATTGTTGTTGATTCATCAAATGGATTGGGATAGATAGTAAAAGGAATAACTCCCAAATCAGTAACCACTGATGAAGTATCCTGTAATCTGTTATCCTCAACATTTGAGAAGGCATGGCCATAAGGCTCTGAATCTGCTTTCTTACCTGCAGTGGGCATACACGCATCTTTTAGTACACCCGCTACACGATAGTAGTATCTTCTTTTCAAAGCATCCGGATCAGTATCTGTGAAATTATTTATACTGCCCACTGTCTTGTATTCGCTCAATCCTGTTGAATCTGTTCCACGGTAAATAACATATGAGGTAAGGTATTCACCGATATCAGTTGTCCCCTGGATATTGTAATCCGTCCATTCCAGGTTTATACCACCTATAGCACTTACATACTGCAGGAAACTGGGACGGTGATACTTGCTGTTAGCTATTTCTGATTCCTTACCACAGGTATCAACCACAGTGATTTTGTAAAGGTAAGACTGACTTTCAGGATCTCCCGTTGTATCGAGAAAGACGCTAAGGTCTGTAACTGCAGTTGTGCCAATAATATTGTACTCACCGATAATGGTCTCCCTGTAAATATTATATGCAACCACACCTGCCCCGGGCGTTTTCTCCCAGACAATTAAATTCTTTCCTGTAGCCAGATCAATCGTCACAATACAAATCTTTTCTTCCTGATAGGGGATATTATATCTGACTGAGATTGTATCTGAGTTCTGGCATCCATGTTCATCTGTGACGGTGAGGATATAATCATTTTCTTCAGTAACTTGAATCGACCTGGTTGTGGCATCATTATAAGACCAGGAATATGATGTATAATCAATGCCCGGATCTAGGGTGACTTCGGTTACATCACATTTGGTGATATCATTGCCAAGATCCAAAGCAGGAATATCACGGATAATAATTGCATCTGTACTCTTTTCTGAAATACTATCAATAATATTTACAATATAAGCATAGTAGTTACCTGCAACCAATCCAGTAGTAGGAACAGCAAGGTTAACATTGGCACCATGGAAGACAAATTTCGATCCCTTATTGCTTGCTATGGCTGTATTAAAGTCGCCCTTACCTGACTGTGGCTCGCCATCCAGGATGAGGTAAACAGTACCTGTATCAATATTACTTTTAATATTGACATAATTTGTCGGCCCATTACACCCCGTTGTACTGATTACCGTGGCAACAGGATCTTCTGCATCCAGGTTGTCAGTTGGCAGTGACTTGAATGATGATGCTGTTGCTTTCTTTCGCACAATGATTGATTTTATTCCAGATGCATCCACAGTAGTAAGATCCAGGATTGTATTCCAGGTCGTACCATGATCCATGGAATATTCAAAACCATCAACAGCTGACACATCTGTGCCTGTGCCATCTGAAGAGTTTTTAAACCTGGCTGTACCGGAATTTTTATCTGAAAGTGAAACTGTTGGGATATCAGGTCTATCCGGAACCTGTAAGTGCTGAATTTCTCCCGAGAAGGAAGAACCAGTAGCTTTTGTCCTGAAATACAAATCTGATCCTGGAATCAATTCTGCTTTCTCGTATATACCTGCTATTGCCCCACTCATATCAGGGTTGATTGAATATTCATCTGTAGATATGACATTTTCTGCGGTTTTCTCTGAAAAATAATCTATTGAATAAGTTGTAACTGCAGGTCTGTCCGGGACAATTAACTGTTGGATGGTACCCGAAAATGTTGAATCTGTAACTTTGGTCCTGAAATATATATCTGTCCCTGGTGTCAGATTTATTTTGGTATCCGGTCCGCTTAATGCATCACTCATATCAGAATACACTGAATATTCATCCGTAGAGGTTACATCTTCAGCCGTCGTTTCAGTTAAATAACCTATTGAGTAATTTGTTTCTGGTCTCCCGGGCACGATTAAGTGCTGTATTGTCCCGGAGAATGATGAAACTGTAGCTTTGGTCCTGAAATACATGTCAGTACCAGGAGTCAGATCTATTTTAGCATTGCTCCCACCCGATGCACCACTCATATCAGAATTTTCAGAATATTCATCGGTTGACAGAATATTTTCATTCGTTGTTTCAGAAAGGTAATCTATTGAATAAACAGTAGCGGCAGGTCTTTCCGGAACAACTAGATGCTGTATAGTCCCGGAGAATGATGAACCGGTTGCTTTTATTCTGAAATATACATCTGTACCGGGTATCAGATCTACCTTCTGGAACGTGCCGGTAATCGCCGGATTCATATCCGGATTAATTGAATATTCTTCTGTTGAAACAACACTTTGCACAGTTTTTTCAGAAAAATAGTCGATTGAGTATGAGGTCATTGCAGGTCTTTCAGGCACATCCAGCGTTTGTATTTCTGAAGGGAGAGCCGATGCAGTAGCTTTAAATCTGAAATACATGTCTATTCCGGGGGATAACGAAACAACAGCTTCTGTACCATCTGTATTTGGCGTTGAGAAATTATTATCTGAATTATATTCAATCGTTGGAGGAATTGATTCTGTAGTTGTCTCTGTAAAATAGTTTATCGTAAAAGATGGAGCACTGGCCGGTGTGGCAATGCTTGCTACAAACCTGTAATTTTCTATAAAAACTTTTTCTCGAACATATACATCGCATACTCCAAATATAACACTGGTGTTCCCAAATGTGCAATCAAACCAGTCGCCATCTGTGCCATTCGTTGAATTCAGGCTGTATTGCATCGAAGTGTTTGTATTGGTTATCTGTCCCCCGGCAACATTTATTCCCATTCCAGACAGGTCCATCTGGGCTATTTGATTTGCAGGATTGTTGGTCGTGTCACTCGTATAATATCTTTCTGATCCGGCGCTGCCGTTATATTCACAGACCATAACACGATATTCCATGCCGGGAGTAAGTCCTGTTACTGTTACACTTGTGCCAGTATCACTATAGATGCAATACCATCCTGTTGATCCGATCTGGGTACCTGATCCATATATTGAATCCGGATAATAGGTAGTACTGTCAACCGGATATGCCATACCTGTATTTCCAGATTTGATGAAGACTGCCCTTCTTGCCATGTTTCCGTTTGTCCATTCAATGGTAAATTGGGTGGCTCGTGTTTCATTGAAGATAATATTGCTTGCCTGATAAGCATATTGGAACACATAACTAATGCCCTGCTGATTATTTCTTTCGTGTACACCAGCAATTGCGTACTCACCTGTTATAGAGACAGAGTAGCCAAAATCATCCTCGTAAGTCCATTCACTTGCTACTAATTTCTCTATTTGTCCCCAATTATTTACACCACTCTGGTTTTTGTAGAATAAATAAGCTGAGCCAAGTTCAAATTCATCTTCTTCTCCTTCAACAGTAACAAATATTTCTTTCCAGGGTGCACCAACCAGGGCATAATCGCTATCGATAGAAACAGAAAATCCAAAGCCGTCATACTCATTCCTGTCACCTGCCACAATTTTTTTCACCTGGCCCCAGTTATCTGTACCACCCTGGTCTTTATAGAAAATATAAGCAGAACCTGAACTAGAATAAGTATTGCCGCCCAGGGTATCGTCATCTTCACCACTAGCTCCTATAATTACATAATCTCCGGAGATTGAGACTGATTCACCAAAGTTATCCTCAATGGCCCTGTCACTTGCCACTATTTTTTTCACCTGGCCCCAGTTATCTGTTCCACCCTGGTCTTTATAAAAAACATATGCAGAACCAGAACTTAACATAGTATTCAAACCTGAAGCATCTTCATCTTCCCCACGTGCTCCAACAACAGCATAGTCGCCAGAGATTGAAACAGAACATCCAAAGTAATCTTC
>LJUQ01000155.1 GCA_001304505.1 Bacteroides sp. SM23_62_1 | reverse complement strand
TACCTGATCAAAGTCTTCAACGAGTTTGCGGATAACAGTCTGGTTATTTCGGATTGAAAGATCACCCCTGACATTTAGATCGCTGGTCAGTGCTCTTTGACCTCCTCCCGGCAGGTTGAAGATCAGCGGCACCTCGGAAAAGCGGTATCCTCCTCCGATCACAAACTCATTGCTTGAAACTTCATTCAACTGGTTATTTGTGAGGCTGAGTGCCAGAGACCGGGATTTCTTGATCTCGAAGCGGGTTGTCAGATTATTCAGCCAGTTCATATCAATATTGATTAACGGGCTGAATTGTTCATTTATAGAAACTGTTGCGATATCATATTCAGGGAAAAAGTTACCATTGAAGTCGATTGACTCAAGGTCTACAAATTCATCTTCATTAACTGTATAGTAAGGATTTGAAATAAATCCGCCAACATTATATGACGACCGGTAAGAATGGCTCATATTAATCGATCTGAAAAACCTTTTGAGAAATGGTATCCTGGATAACCCATCGAATGTAATCCTCCAGTTTGGAAGAATATTAAGAATGTCGGGCATTGGTGTAAGGGAAACCTTCTGGGGGTCTCGTTTCCCGTAGGCAGCGAGAAATGCAGAAATTAAGACCTGCTGTGAATTACCTCCGTATCCGCTATAATATCCTGATGTATCGATCATTGCAACATAATCACCTCCCTTAGCTCTTTCACCAGCCAGCCGGCTGGAGATAATAAAACGGTATTCATTTTTAAATTTCTCAAAGGTCTCTGAGGCAAAATTCTCATCACTGTGAATCTTTTCGAATGCTGTACCCCAGGTAATATAGGACATCGTGAAGTTACCTATTACCTGCCTGCTTCTTGTGCTGTCGGGATAATTACCATTAAAGTCGGCAATAAAATACTCGCTCAGGTTCTCTGTATAACTCCTGTTTGCTGTCAGATCAATTCTAATACTTGGTAATGGTTCAACGGTAGCTCTGAAATTAAAAGTGTTTGTACGGTTCATTATGAATGGGGTGTTCAGGAGTGAATCTTTGGACAGCCATCCATTTTCTATAGCCCTGTAAGGGAAACGCGGATCCTGGTAACCGAGTATAAACGGCCAGCCGGGAGCCAGGGCATTGTTGTATGTTTCCATGCCCAGGATATTTGTGGTGGGTTTATAACCTGGCAATAGTGAACCTTCACCCTGGGTATATGATATAGATATATTCCTTACTCCCATGAGTATTTTGGATGTATAATCAGCGATCAATATCAGGGGGTTTTCACCAAGTTCGATGGTGCCGATCACTTCACATCGTGCACCGCGATAATCCTGATCCGTGGTGAAAGTAATACGGTTCGGACTTAACACCTCAAAGGTTCCCTCAATTTCCTGCCCGTTAGCCGCATAAAACTTTGCCGTAACATCCTCTGTCTTAAGGTTATGCGATATGGATCTTGCCTGGCCGGCACGGAGAAGGATACCATCACGCGTATAACGGACCTCACGTGTCCTTTTTTCTGTTGCCGGCTGACGGCCATCACTTCTGAACCGGGAATTAACTTTCTTGAGATAAGGAATTTTATTGTATAGATTGAGCATATTTAATTGTCCATTCAACTGAATACTGTTTGAATTTTTCACAGTATTCCCAAGGTCAATCGTATCAGGAGTAATGGGACCAACATCCCAGTAATAATTTGCACCATATCGAGTTGACAGAGTTATCCAGTCAAATAAGGGTATTTTATTAATAGGGATGGTATAGGAGGCATTAAAACTATGATCATAATGGGTTGTTCTTCCAAAACTGTAAAGCTCCTGTAATATACTATCCCGTTTAGCCTCATAATCGCTGCGATTTTTATTCATTGGCCCCATGGGTTCATCGATACGGGCTGTGTTTGAAGCACTAAAATCAAGCTTCAGGGTACGGGTCAGATCAAAATTAATGTTATAATAACGATTCCAGATAAAATTTTTATTTACAATGGTATCAATCCTGGCATTCGGATTTGCCAGGTTTCTTAACAACCGTTCATTATAATTCCTGTTCAGGTCGGTCCGAAAAGAAATTCTTGTTGGGGCATAGTAAAAATTGAAATCTTTGATTAACCTGAAATATGGCGACTTAAAAATATTAACCTTTGCGAATGGTGTTACATTTTTGGGACGCGTATTAAAGTTATAACTAATGGCACCCCTGTAGTTTTTTCTGATATCATATTCAGTTTTGATATTACGGGAGAACGCATCATTATATGAATAACTCACAGACCAGTTGGCAAGATCATAAATTCTGGGAGCCCCCTCCATTTTGTTTTTACGAACATTCGTAAAGTTCAGACTTTTCCTACGTGTATAATCCTGTGCATTTTCTCTGATCTCCTTCTTTTCCTCTTTTGATTCTGCATTACGTATTGCTGACTCCAGCGGTATATCGGGATCCAGAGGATTGTACTGGGGATTGATCCTTGTTTCGGAAAATCCAATATACATGGGTATACTTACGCCAGTTCTTTCAGGGAAAAACTTTCCCAGTTCAAGGTTGGAAGACACATCATACTGGATCACCTCCTCTTTCGACCGCTCATTAACCTTTTTCTCGATACTACCAAAACCGGGTTTGCTGGTATTACCTGCCAGGGTAATTGTTCCAAGATCAGCGAGCTTTGTTGTTATCCTTGCATTGGCAGCCCATCCACCGTGCTCATTAAAATCGGTAAGTCTCAGCTCATTCATCCATATCTCACCAGATTTAGGCAATCCATCGTCTTCCAGGGGATTGCTTGATGCTTTCGGGTTACGTATTCCAATCATAATGGTCCTGACATTACTGAGATTAGGATTACCCTTAATACTTACACGATTTCCCTGATTATCATAAATACTATAGATGGTGTTCAGATTAACAGTTGCACTGGTCACCCGCATATCATCATTGCGTGCCTGTTTAACATCCTGGAAGATTTCAAGCGGGAAATCGAATCTATTTTCAGATGGCCAGACTGCTCTTCGGTCATTCAGATTATCATTATCATATCTCCCGGGCGGAGTCAATACCAGGGGAACTTCATATTCATAATAATTATTCTTATAATCTGAACCGAGGCGAATAAAAGCAACCAGATCCAGATCATTCAGTGGTATATCCTCGATGGCCTCGGCGTGAACTTCCATCTGGATCCGCTGGTATTGACGGATATCCATATAAAGATTTTTGTAGACTGCTCTTGCGTCACCATCTTCCAGACCGCTGACTTTCATCAGGATGGATTGTTCATTCAGCTGTCTCAACTGTGGGTTTGTCGGATCGATTACCCGAGTAATCCCTGGAGGAAGAACGTAATTAACAGGCGATTTGCCAGCGTTTTCTTCTATGTTTACAGCGGATACATCGAGCACACCATCTTTTGGTTCCGGAGAAGTGATCCCTTCTCCTCCCTGGGTAAGGGGGAAATTATATCTTCGCCACTCTCCACGGACCAGATCCAGTTTAGCAAACCTGAGGATAACGGATTCATCAAAGCCGGTCAGGTACATCCTCATAAACCGGATTGATTTAAAATCCTGTATTCCACCATATTTATTTTCCCAATCATGTATGGGAATCCGGAATTGGTACCAGGTTACGGATGATTTCTGGCCATTGGGGAAGTCGGAATTTTTTTCGACTTTATCGGTTATATAATTCTTCCCGACTTCCAGATCCTGCGATCTGAGGCTTACATGATACTCGTAATATTTTTCCTTCTCGTTCAGCGTGTTATCCCTGTTGATATCCTCCACATTCGGCAGTGTTGATCCGGTTGTTGGATAGGCCTCTTTTGATTGTTCAGAAGTTGGTGAGTTCCCTTCCAGCCCGTTATATTTTCTGTATCGGTCAAGGATTCCAAGTTCCTGCTGGTCATAATCCGTTCCTCTGAAATAATGGAAATTATCATTTGAAGGATCATCGGTTGCTGACAAATAGGCAGTGGAAGTCTCTCCATAAATTAGCCGGACTGAGTCGAGATATTCAATAAAAAATGAACTTTCATCCGTATCACTCAGGCCATCGAGCCCAACATCCTGGTATTGCCTGGATTCGAGGTCATTATTAAAGGCATTTACCAGTGATTGAGTAAGTGGCACACGTCCCCAGACGGTCGTATCAACGAGGGTTACTTCAGCAGAAGGAGGCAAACCGTTTTCAAATGCTTTCCTGGAGTCGCTCAATATATCTTCTGATATGTCACCAAGGTTAAAATAGAGGTCCCCACCCATGTGGTCAGGATATTCAACATAAGGATCCATCAACCAGAATTCGATAAACTCCACGTTGGCAGTTTCAAAATCGTTGGTCTGGATTTCCCTCATAATTCCTCCCCATCTTGTTGATGGGTTTGACAAAAGTCCATCCTGGTCAATATCCAGGGTATAATTATAGGGACCTTTCTCCCTGGGATAGAAAGCTACGTTCAGGACAGCAATATTTGTAGGTACCCCGCTGGGATTTTCTTTATTTGGGAAAATATCTGTTTCGAATACTTCTTCAACAAAGTGACTTGATTGTGTATTGGGATCAGCTTTCATATGTGCAGGTGTCAGAGAATTATTCCTGAGGAAGAGCGGATCAATGACATAAAAGGCAAGTTTGGCACGATTAAAACCATATCGTCTGTTATTCACTGCCGTACCTTCCTCAAACCTGCCTGAAGGGGTACTGGAGTATACCCAGGCAGCAAAGTTTTTCATATCGATAGAAGTCTGGCTACCTTCAAAATCATCGATATAAGCAATACCTTCTTTTTCAATAGCTCTTGAATGTCCGGGAATCAGGTGGGCGAATTCACCGGTCAACGTAATATTTGATGGTGCTTTTGTAGTGATCAAGGGCAGACGGTCGATGATCGTTGTGATGAGCTGTGATTGTGTCCGGTAAGAACCATTAAGCCCCCAAATCGTGTTGGATATAGGCTCATCACCGATATTTACCTTCTGTGTCAGTGGTCTCTCAGTCAGATTGAGGATAGTTCCCCCAATATTAAAATCGTCCGAGATCCTGTAATCAAGATGTGTTCCCAGAAGTGTTTTAGTCTGGATAGCAAAAAGAGACTGGCTCTCAAGGGAGATACGGATCGGTGTGCCGGATTCAAGCAACCCCTGGTTGATAATGGTCACCCTTCCCAGGGTATAATCAACAGTATAATCAATATTTTCTGCTAACTGACGCCCACCGGCTGTAACCACAACCGAACCCTGGGGGACATTCATAGCATTCAGCATGATCTCTGAACTGGATGAGGATTTATACGTTCCTGTCAGCTTGAATTTATTTTTCTCTGCCACCTGGGAAGCAACAGTTTTGGTCGAATCATACAGTTCATTAAATACATATTTTGAAGCAACAACGGGATCGTTAATTTTCTTTTCCAGGTATTCTCCGAAAGGTTGAAGGACCGGGAAAATGATCCTTCCATTCTGGGGATTTATTGTTATCCCGGAAATAAAGTCAAACATACCATCAGGAACAGGATCAAGTTGCTCATTCAGGTTATCAAGATTAAGGACCTTCAGAAGTACCTGGTTTGCAATATCACCTTCCGGAAGGTAGTTGATGGTAGTACCTGTTTTATCATCCTGATACATAATTTCCAGAATAAAATCCTGCGGATTGACCTGATATGCTCCGATCGCATATATATTTTTCATCATCAGCTCCCAGGTTGGGAATCTTGGGGTCAGGTTAGTACCTTTCAATAATTTAACTATCAGACTATTAGGGGCATCAATTCCATCTGTTGACAATTCACCAACCTTATATGTTTTCCCATTAAAGGTGTATTCGAATGCTACTGCAAGCACTTCATCGGCATTCAGGGCACTGTTAAGGGAGATATATCCAAGTTTGGTGTGAACTGTATATTCCCTTTCCGTCAGACGTCTTGCATTTTCAACCTTCTCAAAATCCTGGCCATCCAGGAAACCAGGGATAGCTCCCTGAAGTGTGCTTGTTACCAGGTTAATATCCCTGATATTGCTGTACGTGGTTGTCATTTCACCGTACTGAGTATTCATTTCATTTCTCGGGTTTGTTCCTTTTTCCCCCGGGGTTTGTATAAAGTGATCGGAATAAATATTGGGCTCTGCTTCAGCAAGATCCATGAATGCAATAACATTTCTTGAACTTTCAAAGTTGCTTGTTTTATTGGTTACCCATACCTCTATTTTAGTTATATTAATTCCGGTATTTATAATAGGCAGATTTTGCAGGGAGCGATCGTAATTATCTTTAAAGTATTGTGAGAGGAAAAAGTGCCGGTTTGCATCGTATTCATCTGAGTTCACCTCGAATTCATTTAGTTGTGCTCCGCCTTCCACTTCTATTACAGATGTCTCCCCTTCCTGCTGGGAAAAGACGGACGTTACGGTAAGCTTGCCAAACTGCAGCTCAGTTTTCAGTCCAAAGAGACTCTGGCTTCCTGTGATTAATGATCCTGCAAGTGGAAGAGTTACGTTACCAGCTTCAATTTTTTTTATTATCTCATCCTCCTTTCCGGTGTATTCTATTTTAGTCTTATTCTCAAATTCAAAAGTAGCCTCTGTATTGTAGTTTAATCCAAGCTTCATTTTATCTCCTATGGTACCGGTCACATTCATCTGGATTTTTTCTTCAAAAGTAAAGCTGGGTGTACGGCGAAGCCTTTCTGAAAGGGTCGGGTTATCTATCCGTGACAGATTAAATCCAAATATCAGTTCAGCTGAGCCCTGGGGAATGATATTGATAGTATTGGTTCCAAAAACTTTATCAAAAGTCTCCCCACCGATATTTATTGTTGGGATGAAGGATGACTGTGTTTCAGGACTTTCCCCCAGTCTTCTTTGTTTCCAGTACTCCTGCTGTGCCTCTCTCAACTCATATTGCCGGTATTCATCGAGTGTCAGGTAGGTACTCGGCCTGTAATGAAATCTGCCAACTTTCTCTGAAAAGATATATGTATTCGTTTCCGGATCATAAACAATACTGGATGTGATATTTGAGGGATTTCTCAGATAGAGAGGGGAACTTAAGCCCACATCTGAAATGGGTGATGCCGGATCTTCTCTGAAAGGATATTGAAGATCAACGGTATCCCGATCGGCAGAATCAGGCAATTGAAAATAGTAATGCCCGGCGAACGTAAATTCCGGGAAATAAAAGGCCGATGTTGTATTAATCCCCTGACATAAAAGAGGTATGAGAATAATACTTCCCGCAGCCAGATATTTGGTTACCTTGTTCAAATAAATACCTGATAAGGATTTTACGTATTCAAAGTCGTTTCAGGGCCTCTTTGACCACCTCCTCAACGGTGAGGTCCTTATTATCGGCCAGAATTTGCCGGATTACCTTATCAACAGCTGATTTTGTAAATCCAAGATGCACTAATGCAGATAACGATTCTTCATGAATTGTATTGCTTTCAGTCCTGAATATTTCCTCCATTTCATCTTCTCTGCCGATCTTCCCTTTTAAGTCGACGATAATCCGTTGAGCTGATTTTATGCCAATTCCTTTGATACTTTTAAGAAGGAATACATTTCCTTCGTTGATCGCCTGATAGATATCAACCGGCGAAAGTGCTGAAAGAATTAACCGGGCAGTGTTGGCCCCAATCCCGGAAACAGAAATAAGCTGACGAAATAACTCACGCTCCCTTTTATCATAAAAGCCAAAAAAAAGAATGGCATCTTCACGGATAATCTGGTGAATATACAGCCTGCAATGTTCCTGTTCGGGAATAGAGGTATAGGTATTGAGAGAAATATTTATGAAATAGCCTATTTGAGCAACCTCAATGATTACAAACGTTGGATTCTTCTCAACGAGTTTACCTTCGATATAATCGTACATTTATACTAATTTTTTGCTACAATAAGATGCTAAAATAACAATTTTGGAGGTAGGATAAAATTGGTGATGATGATAACATCTCCCGAAGCCATATCATAAACATATGGATCGGTCAGGGTGGTAATCCAGAGCTTGGAATTACTTCGAAGGGTGCTTTCCCTCAAAATGGCCTTAAATCTGTTTTTATTTTTAATCAATAACAGATATTGCTGCCATGTTCACTATTTCACGTACCGAACATTCCATATGCAGGATATGAACGGGTTTGGCGATACCCAGAAGGATTGGGCCAATCAGTTCCATACCGGCAAGTTCACCAAGCATTTTATAAGCAATGTTACCCGAGCTCAGATTGGGGAAAATCAGGGTATTGACCTCCATATCTCTGAGTTTGGAGAAGGGGAACTTGGCCATCCTGAGTTCAATATTCAGTGCAAAGTTTGCCTGTAGTTCGCCGTCAACAATCAGATTCGGGTATTTCTCATGTAATATTCTTACAGCTTCCTGAACTCTTTCAGGGCTGCCCGTCCTGATGGAACCAAAGTTTGAATAAGACAACAGGGCAATACGGGGTTCAATATTATATTTCCGGATCTCTTCAGCAGCAAGGATAGTAGTATCAACGAGTGTTTTAGCTGATGGCTGAATATTTACTGTTGTATCGGCAAAAAACATGGGACCACGTTTTGTGATCAGGATATACATCCCAGCAATATGGTTTTCAGGATTGGTTGTTCCAATTATTTGAAGTGCCGGTCTGATGGTATCAGAATACTTACTTGTCAATCCCGAAAGAAAAGCATCAGCCTGTTTTGTCTCCACCATCATTACACCGAAATAGTTTTTCTGGTACATGAGTTCGAGAGCTTCATCCTGAGTCATACCTTTTCGCTGTCTTTTTTCTGTTAAAATCCTGGCATATTCTGCTCTTCTCTTTGATTCTGAGTCGCTTACGGGATCAATAATTTCAATAGCGGGCAGGTCCAGTTTACTTTCTTCAATGATTGACATGATTTTTCTTTTGTTTCCCAGAAGTATTGGTGTACCAATACCTTCATTGATGATTGTCTGCGCTGCTTTAAGGATTTTAAAGTTTTCTGCTTCTGCAAAGACGATTCGTTTGGGGTGTTGTTGTGCTTTTGTGCGAATAAATCGTATTAATTTGTTATCAAGACCGAGACGACGGCTCAGTTCATCCCTGTAAGCGTCCCAGTTTTTAATTGGCTTCCGGGCTACACCCGAATCCATAGCTGCTTTTGCAACGGCAGGAGCAATCCATGTAATAAGCCTGGGATCCAGCGGTTTGGGAATAATGTATTCCCTGCCAAAAACAATATTTTTTTGTCTGTAAGCAGCATTCACAATTTCGGGTACATCTTCCTTCGCTAATTTTGCCAGAGCATTTACAACGGCGATCTTCATTTCTTCGTTAATCTCTGTTGCCCTGACATCCAGGGCACCCCTGAAAATAAATGGGAATCCAAGGACATTATTAACCTGGTTGGGATGATCCGATCGTCCTGTTGCAAAAATCAGGTCATCACGGGTCTTCATTGCAAGGTCATAGGATATTTCAGGATTCGGATTGGCCATAGCAAATACGATAGGATCTGGAGCCATACTTTTCAGCATCTCGGAAGTTACTACATCCCCGACAG
Source organism: Bacteroides sp. SM23_62_1 (assembly GCA_001304505.1). GTDB lineage: Bacteria > Bacteroidota > Bacteroidia > Bacteroidales > SM23-62 > LJUQ01. Next base: position 1,330 of record LJUQ01000155.1, on the reverse strand, counting down.
ACAGGCCAAGAAAAACATCGGCACCAACCATTGCCTCCTCAAGTGTAACCAAATCTGTATCGATTGCAAATTCCTTTTTATAGATATTCAGGTCGTTCCGTTTTGTAGTGAGTACACCTTTGCTGTCGAGCATAATCACATTTTCTTTCTTCACACCCAGAGATATATACAATTTGGTGCAGGAAATTGCGGATGCACCTGCACCGTTCACAACAACTTTAACCTGATCAATCTTTTTACCATTCAATTCCAGTGCGTTCAGGAGACCAGCTCCGGATATAATTGCAGTACCATGCTGGTCGTCATGAAAAACAGGTATATCAAGTTCCTTTATCAGTTTTTGTTCAATCTCAAAACATTCCGGTGCCTTAATATCCTCAAGATTAATCCCTCCGAAGGTGGGTGAAATCCTTGTAATGATCTCGATCAGCTTATCCGGATCTTTTTCATCAATTTCTATATCAAACACATCCACATCTGCAAATATCTTAAATAACAACCCCTTACCTTCCATTACCGGTTTGCCGGCATCTGCACCAATATCACCCAGGCCCAGCACAGCTGTACCGTTTGATATTACTGCTACAAGATTACCCTTGGCGGTGTAATTAAAGATATTATCAGGATCTTTCTGGATTTCCTTGCAGGGTTCAGCAACTCCGGGAGAGTAGGCTAAAGAAAGATCAACCTGTGTACTATGGGGTTTTGTGGGAATAACTTCAATTTTCCCCGGTCTTCCCGATGAATGGTAATTTAATGCATCTTCTCTGGTGAATAGTGCCATAATAGTAGGATTTAAAGATTCTATTACAAAATTAGTGAATAAAACTTCATTGGTTCGATAATGTAGCTGAGTATGATATAAATCATAATGTTATTCAACAGAAATCCGGGAAAGGAAGACTAAGTTAAAGTCGAAATGTCGAAAATCGTTCCTTTCGTATTTCGCTCTTTCGAATTTATTTATTCTAGTTCTGACAAATCGACAAGTTTCAAAGGATCCCTGGTAATCTCGGCGTATGATTTTTTGTGTTGGTAAATATCACAGGCAGTAAAGATAGCATTGCGGAAAGAACTGCTATCGGCAAGATTTTTCCCTGCCAGTTCGAATGCTGTTCCATGAGCGGGAGATGTACGGATAATGGGCAGTCCGGCTGTATAGTTTACACCTTCGTCTTTGACAATTGATTTAAATGGAATTAATCCCTGGTCATGGTACATCGCAAGGATTCCGTCAAATTTCAGATAATTACCTGAACCAAAGAAACCATCCGCAGAGAATGGTCCAAATACCAACAATTCTTCCTTTTTCAGTTTTTCGATTGCAGGT
>LJUQ01000154.1 GCA_001304505.1 Bacteroides sp. SM23_62_1 | reverse complement strand
ATCTCTTTCATCCTCTTCTTTTTTCTGAAGGATCAGTCAATGTTCGCCAACTCAATTGTCCTGCTTGTTCCAGAGAAACATGAAACAGCTGTAAGAAATGCTCTTTCTTCAACACGCAAACTCCTGATGAGATACTTTATCGGAATCTGCGGACAAATCACCGCCATTATGATTGTTATTACCATTGGTATGACAATTATCGGGCTGGGATTCAGACATGCTCTTGTAATAGCACTGGTTATTGGATTACTGAATGTAATCCCCTACCTTGGACCATGGCTCGGTGGAATAATTGGTATTATCCTGGGTATTGCCACGCATCTGCAGATGGATTTCTTTACCCAGTTACTACCAGTGATCGGATATATGTTACTGGTAATCCTGATTGTTCAGATTATGGATAATATTTTATTTCAACCGTTAATATTTTCGAGCAGTGTCAAAGCCCATCCCCTGGAAATATTTCTTGTTATCATGATTGCCGGCACTTTGGCCGGAATTCCGGGAATGATACTGGCAATTCCTGCCTATACGACAATCAGGGTTTTTGCTAAAGAATTCCTGAGCAAATTCAGAGTTGTTAAAAAAATTACCCGGAATATATAACCCACATAAGTGCCAATTTTAATATCTTTAGTTGCGAATTTGTCAATTAATGAACTATTTAAGGACACTTATACTCTTTTTGTTCACAATTTCCCAGAATTACCTTGTTGCACAGAATGTTTATTTTGTTGCAGATACGCTTGCGGGTTGTGATTCACTGCGTGTTACCTTCACTTTTATTAACACTATATTTCCCGACACAATCAGCACTGTAACCTGGGATTTCGGTAACGGTCAGACAGGTACAGGAAAAGAAAAACAGGTTGTGCTTTATGATACTGCAGGATCCTATTGTATTTCAATTGTCATTAATAATAATACAGTTATCACAAGACAAGACTATATTGCAGTTTATCCAACACCTGATGCTCGTTTTACATATTCAGACTCACTCGAATTAGGATCGTATACTGTTGTGTTCAGGAATGTTAACCAGCTGGTTGATACGATTAATTATTCCTATTTATGGGAATTTGATAATGCTGAAATGGCTTTTTCCCGCTCGGTCATTCATACTTTTCCCGGTGAAGGAAGCTGGAACACACGCCTTACCGTGACCAATCATGTTGGATGTGCAGCTTCCTGGATTGGAAATGTTGAAGTATATGATATGTTGAAATATCCCAATGTTTTTACCCCGAATAATGATAATGTGAATGACTATTTCCAGGTACTAACCAATGGCTTAACTGTTTATTCCCTGAGGGTTTTCAGCCGGTCCGGGATGCTGGTCTACCGCACTGAATCTCCAACAATTATATGGGATGGACGAAATCAATCCGGCCAGGAATTACCTCCTGACATTTATTTTTTTACCATTCAATCTGTTGATGGGACCGGCAGACCTGCAACAAGCGGTTTCGTTCAACTCTTCCGCGATAAGAAATAAAACGTTTGAGATACCGGGACTGTGTCACAATTTCAATTTAAGGCTTCACGCAGAGCACGCAAAGTTTTCACAAAGACTGCGAAGTTTTGGTTAGCAGACACGTATTCTTTGTGCACTTCATGTTTTCTTGCCGATCATTGCGTGAAATATTGGTTGTGACACAATCCCAGTTACAATTACTAAAAAGGTCTGAGAAAAGATCCGTGAAAGTATGCTATTTCTGTTGGTGGGGTAAACAATACCATTGGTGGCACTCCAAAGGCTGTTGAAAAATAAGGATCAGCCTCCCTGGCCTGTTTATGAAGATTCTCTGCTTCATTCGGATCACCCATCATCTGTTTGATCCTGCCCATAAAAAAATATGTGTATGCCTCTAAGGGGCGGATAGGATTCTTATCAAGATAACTGGAAAATTCTTCAAAGGCAAGAGATAATTTATCCTGATTGAATCCATTTTCCTCCCGGGAATTCATAATCAGATACCTGGCAAGATCAAGATATAAAATATCCTTTTCAGGATCAGCTTCAACTGCCTGGTTGAAATAGCTTTGGCATTCATCAATACTATTCATATACATATATGCTTTTCCAAGTCCTGCAAGCACTTCAGCATTTTCCTGATAATTATCAGGTATTTCTTCCCAGAATGCTACCCTGTCAGCATCCCAGGCCATAATTAATTCCTTTGCACGTGCAGCATAAATAACATCATCTTTTTCCATCTGTTCAATAAGCTTTTCGGCCTTTTCTTTATCCCCTCCTAAACTATCAGGAAGATTTCCAAGTATTTCAACCAGGTAAAGCCTGGCTTCATGATAGTTAGGTTTTAATGATAATACTTTGTTAAAAGTTTTCTCTACCAGGGCAAGATTTTCAACTGATTTTTCTGATTCCATCATTATGGATAGATACCAGCGAAGACAACAAACATAACCTTGGTAGAACGTGAAAATTGGATTTGCCGGATCACTCAGGGTCGCCTTTTCAATAGTTGCTTCCAGGTCACTGAGATTCTCTATGAATGTCTGAGGATTTCCTAAACCCATGTGATGTTTTGTTCTGGCCAGCTCATACCATGCAAGAGCATTCGTGGAGTCTTCCGATAAAGTCCCCTCAAGGATAACAAGTGCTTCATCAGCTTTGCCATTCATACGGAGTTCGTAAGCTTTCTGAATGGTTTCATCAGTTTTCTGTCCTTGGCAGGCAGGATAGATGATAAGGAAGCAGATAAGATAAAAAGGTAAAAGTGTAATCCCTTTACCGGTAAAAATTTTTGTTTTCATAATAATGTCCTCCATAATTAGTGATTAAATATTATCGCAATATGCTATCACATGATGCATACTGTTGAATGTTAACATGTTATATTAGGCTGCGCCGGGAGCGCAGCCTAATATATATCCGATTATCAATGTTATCATCTTTAATAGCACAATGCGTTTAGTAATGCTTAGAGATTTTTTGGATTCAGGAATCTTCATCTGTACTTCCGAAAAGAACCTTCCGGTATTTGATATAGAGGAATGATGTGATCAGCATCAAAACACCCAGTACTATAAATACAATTGTTTTAGAGATCGTATCGAGGTGTGCAATATCATATATGAAAAGCTTCACCAGGGTCACTCCGAAGACCACAATGGCAAAAATGCGGAGATGTTTCTTTTTCTTCCATATACCAAGAATGATCAGCAACACAGCATAAAGCCCCCATAATATGCTTAATTCGAGTTTATATGACTCATCGCTCCCTGCAATATCAAGCCATTGTATAAGCTCACTGCTTGCAACCCAGAGAAAAGTAATATGAAGGAATATGTCAAATAACATCCTGAAGTCAGTCTTAATAAACTTCTGATTAACATACCGGTAAGATATGTATAATAAAGAACCCGCAAAGAAGTATGCAACATAGCGGATCCAGATATGAAATATGCCCCGGTGATAAAATTCCCCTAGTGTGTTATTTAAATAACTGTCGCGAAGATTTCCTGACAGATTTAATCCGAGCGCAAGGAATGTAAATATTGCCAGGGCATTGAAAATGATATTGAGTGTGGCCAGCTCCCGGCTCTTCAATTTATGCATATTCAATATGGAAAGAACAGCCAGAAATATCAGGGAATAATTGATTAACCAGACCGATCGCATGCATTTTATGTCATAATCACCTGATCTGTATTTAAAAGGAACTTCTTCCATTCCTGACAGGTCAGTATGTGAGTTCTGGTATAACTGATTGAAGTAATTACCGATTTCCAATCTGAAAATGAAATAAAGGGCCAGAATAAGAAAGGCAGGGAAAAGCCAGGTAAACATTTTGAAGAAGCCGCTTTCTTTATTAATACCAATGTGATATTTCTGGTTTCTGTGCAGGATATAAATGGAAATAAATACAGCAATGCAAATTGCGGATGTAATGAAATTCATATTCAGCATGGGTGTAAATGAACTATCCGATTTAATGATGTTGAATAATTCAAAATTCTTAATCCAGTCATGGGCGAGACTGATAAAAGCTAAATATATCAATGCATAGGACAGTTTTTCATATACACCATCTTTTCTTGTTCTTCCAATCCAGAAAAGCAGTGCAGCCTCACCTGTCCATAACATCGTAACCCAGCTGCCATCCAGCTGGACCGGGATGGTAATGGTAATGAAAACCAGTGCAAGGCCGGAAACAAAGTAAAAGAAGTTGCGATCCGGGAACTTCCTGGTATATATCAGCATACTGATAAAGGCATGCAGGACGGCATTTATTATGGTAAACAGGCCCAGGTAATTTTCTCCGGTTGCATGATTTTTCAATACATAATATCCGAAACCATAAAAAACAAATGAATTTGTCAGTAATACCAGTATATCTTCAAAACTGATTTTCCCTTTATTCATCAGTTTGTGTAATAGGAACACCAGGTAAAAAGTGATAAAGAATACTGGTAATATTGCGATGGCCAATACAAAATGGTCAGCGGATTGATAGTAAAGGATAAACCAGGAAGCAAAGATCAGCCAGGAAGTCAGGAAGGATGAATAATACAGGGAGACCCAGTATTTTTTGACGGCCAGTACCATGATACCTGCATTGATAATGGCCATGTATGGGAAGAAAATCTCCGGCCGGTTGTTTGTTTCTTTGAATATAAAAGGGACAATATATGCACCAACGAGGCCAATATGTGCTATCACCTGCCTGTTATATCGAATAGCTGTAGCAACAGTTAAAACAGTAATCACCACCATGAGTGCAAAGGCTATCCACTGAGGAATCAGTTCATAATAAGCATGAAAGGCATAACTGATAAAATAGAAGATTGCCATGGAGCCACTAAGTAAGACTGCACTGAAATTTTCATATTTTTTTCTGAGTCTTAAGGCAAAACCCAGCAATCCGAACCCAACCATATAGCCCAGGATGATCCTGACGAGCGGGCTGATCAGGTCATGGTCGATTGCATATTTCACACCTATTCCAACTCCGAGGATAATGATAATGATACCGATCTTATTAATCAGGTTGCCACCAATGAATTCTTCCAGGTTGGATTTAATCCGTGAGGATGGTTTAACCTTTTCACCAGCAGGCCTTAATTCCTTTTCAACCGGTAGTTCTGTAACTTTTTCTTCAGCAGAGGCTTTATCCGTTGCCACAGCCTCAGCATGAATTTCTTCTTCAACTGAAGGTTCTTCCGGTGTAGCAGCCTCAGCATGAACTTCTTCTTCAGCAACAGGTTCAACCGGCAGAACTGTTTCCCTCGATTTTTTTAGCTCAGTATCAGGTTTACTTACCTTCTCAGAATAATCCTTTGCTGCCAGACTTGATCTCAGCTGGTCGATTTTATTATGGAGCTGGTTAATTTCTTGCTGAAAATGGATTTGTTGTTTTGAAAGAGCTTCCAGCCTGGCCAGAAGATCTTGAATTTTTTGATGATCTTCAGTCATGATGATCGTAATTAATTGTTATGCTTCGTGATGATTATTTATTCTAATATTTTATATGGCGTTTAGTATGAGGTAGTAATTAATTCAGTAATTGTCTTATTATACCATGAAAATGTAAAGCCAATTATAAAGGAATGAAAAGCAAATAAACTCAATGCCTTATGCAAATTGGTAAAGATAAACCCCTCCAAAACTACCTATGTTCAATCATCTTAATTTCTTCCTGATAAGTTTAGATTAAACGAATTAATTATTATTAAGAATATTGTGATTGCTCGGTTATAGCCAGCTCACATTCCGCTCTCTCCTCGGCAATTTGTATCTATATATGTATTTTGGAAATCCAAGCATTAAAGAAGCCAGAATGATCTTATCTTCAGGTATTTGAAGAAATTTGTTAATTTTTTTTGATTTATTTGCTGCCGAGGGTAAAAAACCAACCCAGCATGTACCAAGGCCCATACTTTCAGCGAGTATTTCAATATTCCGGATAGCCAAAGCACAATTGGTCTGGGCCAGAAAGTTGGTTTTAATTCCATATACAACAACTACTACGGGTGCGTTTCTGAATATCATACCTTCCTGCTCATTATTTTCTCTTCGATGTTTAATTATATTGTGATAAGCTTCATATTGACGGATGACTTCTTTTCCATAGATTCTTTTCAGGATTGTTTTCATAAATCCTCGGTTTAGAAATTTCAGTCCGGCATTCCATAAGACATTAATGACAAGCAGCTCAAGCTGATGAAGTTTCTTTTGGTCGCGGATGACAATGAATTCTTCAGTCTGTCCGTTTGAAGAGGAGCCTGCATGGGTTCCTATTTCAATCAGTTTTCGTAACATTTCTTCCGGAACAGGTTTTTGTTTATAATTTCTGGTAGACCTTCTCGAGACAAGCAATTTTTCCATTGATTCCGGATCAATTTCTTCGCGTTGCACTGGAGTAAAGGAACTTAATGGCATGCTCTCGTGAGATAACGCCCCTGTCTGGCAGATAGCCATACAGTGACCACAAACACAACACTGTTCAGGATAACGTAACTCAACACTTTTCTTTTTTTCAGCATTGTTTACTAGGCTGAAAACATAATTTGGACAGATGTCATGACATTTTCTGCAGTCAGTGCATTTTTGTTTATCAATGGTTATCATAATAAATTTTCTTTTATAAAAAAGTTGATAAATCATTCCTTAATTAAAATTGTCCCGTCTTCCCGGATCTCCAGGGTCATACCTTCCTTAACGGTATTCAAAAATTCGTTACCTAGGTTATCTAGCGTAATAATTTTAATATTTGTCCATACATTACTGAGAACCACTCCTGCTGCAGCAAGGGAATCAATATGTTCTGAAAAGAGAAAAGCAGCAGGTGCTAATCCTGCTTTAGCAGCGGTCTGTATTACCAGTCCTCCGGTTGTCGAACCTATTGTTTGAGGCACACAAATAATTTTCCCGGTTAACTCTTTTTTGTAGAGATCCTTATTGTCCTGGTCGGAGCAAATAGCTTTTTTTTCTTTTTTCAACAGGCTCTTCTGAAAGGAAGCAAGCAGGTTTAAACCTGCTTTACTAACAAGGCAGGTTCCTGTAAGATTTCCCTTTATTACCGGCCTTCCTTTAAATTCTTTTTTCATCCTTATCCCCTCCCGTTATCAGGTTTAAAATTTCATGATCATCATAATATTTTGCTGTTGAATACATACGGAGTTTATTGGAATTAGTGATTACTGCTTTCTTTGAGAATAATGGATTATTCATATTCATCAGCGGACAAACCGATGAAAGCCGTACTAAATTTTTTTTCAATTTCATAAGTTGATGTTTATTTTCTTTAAATTTTCGGACAACGTCCGGAGCGGCTGTTAAAATTGTTTTAATTTTTATTTTTCTTCTCCCTGTTTTTTGAAGAGCTTCTGAGATTTCATTTGTCCATTTGTTCAATTGTTGCAATGACAAATGAGGACAACCAATGAAGCACAATCTGGGATTAGCTTCCGGATTTTTATACATATTCGGGTAGGATGACCTGGTCTGTTTGATCTTAGCATCATCAATGGAATACATTTTAAAATCTCGCGATAGTAATTTTTCTCCTTCATCTACTGCTTCAGGAGTTATATTTTCGACATGAAATAATCCTACAGCACCATTTGAAGCACTCGCAGCTCCCATATCCTTCAGGTAATCATTTATATCATCTTGAGGCCTGTCCTTTAAAAATTTATCAAGCCCTTTTATGTAAGGAACTTCCTCAATTACCTTTAATCCAATAGTACTTCCCAGAACCTGTGCGGGTGGAAGTTCAGTAGTCTTCAGCTCAATCAGCCATTTGGCTTTCCTTCCTTCATTTGTAAGGAAACCAAATTCCGGTGTCTTTCCCAGGATACCACTGAATAGATCAATAATAGCAGAGTTTCTGTTTGTTCTTGCACCAATAACAGAGTTTGCATATACTACAGCAGAAGATTCTGCCCATGCCAATATATCCCCTTTTTCAGGTATATTCCCGATCTCTTTGTGGTAACAGGTACAGGTGAAAGCATTATCATCCTTTAATCCAATTTTCATTAATTGTTTTTCATAATATTTCTGCTTTCCATACATAATTTTAAAAACCAGTCTTTCAGGAAGGTTATAATGAATATTTTTATGATCGAGAGGCCGGGGATCCACTGTAAAAGGCAAGACAGTATGCAAACCATTCTCAATAAGTTCATTCATCATATTATAGACCGGTTTCAGGATGGAAACACCAAAGGATGTAACGAGGTGTACAGGTTTATCCAGAGGGATCAGCCTTTTTGCTCCAAATAGTGTTCCATACTCCACCACAGTTCTTATAACTTTGGCAAGGGTCTTCCCATGCTTTCCCTCAATCATTTCTCTTTCTTCTTTTGTTAATTCCATGATATACTGAATTTAATTATATTCAGGTTGACAGGTAAGAGTAAGCTTCATGACAAATTTTGTTCAAAATTAAGTCGAGAAATGAAAGACGTTGTGGCAGAAATTACTATAGCATTTTTGATATTTGCATTTGAGAGCTGAAGTACTGCAAAAGGAGAATTCTGATTTGCAATTTATGCAGGTAAGAAGAAAGGTTGAGTATTATTTTTTGATTTTTTACAAGTGGGGGTATGAAAAATCAGGAAATTTTAGATTCCTAGCAATATTTTTCTGCGAGGAATATCTGTATTATTCACAGATCCTGCTTTTAAACTGTTCTATCGCATGTAGTTGTTTATTAAAGAACTGGCTGCGCCCTTTCTCACCAACGCGGCTGATCAGATTGGATTTAGTCATCAATCCTTTTAAGTAATTTTCTATCAGGTTACAAAAGATAGTATTATTGGTAGTGAGGATGCTCAGGACATTAAATGTAAGATATACCATTTTCTGGTCGTCTGCTTTGACAAAAATGGTATTATCATTCTGAACGACCTCATTATTATAGAATAAAAATGTATTTTCCAGGCCTTCGGCTGGTTGTTCGTAAAAAAATTTAAATCCGCATTCAGCCTGCTTCTTTATGTGATGTACCCATTTTTCAATTTTGTCACATAAGTTTATAAGATCGTCCTTCTTTTTAAAAAATCCGGACACCCAGTAAAATTCAACCTGCCTGAGCATAATATTAAAGGTGTCCTCGTTCCATATCTCGGTGGTAGGTATTTTATTTGCAAGGGCCAGGATTTGTTTACCGATCTTTGGAATATTGGGATCGGCATCATCAAGCCTGAAGAGTTTATCCTCATATTCAGGAAACTGGAAAAGTGTTTTTTCCCAGAAAAAAACCTTAAAAGCTGCGATTTCAGGGAACTGAAAATAGTGGAACATCGGGATATCTGCAGCAGAATAAATTATCTCCCCATCTTTTGCCCGGGTAACAAGGGATAAACTCTGCAGGATAAAATTCAGCCAGTCTTTTACCTCAAATTTATCGGGTGACAGGGGAAGACAATTAAAGACCACATTGCCTGTTGTAACATTAAAAAGTGTATCTACCGAAATTTCAAAGCGTGTACTTATCTTATATAGTTCTTCAAATGTCAATGCTTTTTCACCTCTTATCCGGCGATAAGCACTATCATAACTGATATTTAATAGTTCGGAGATTTCGTGGACAACAGAATGACTGGGATGAAGCTTATCTTTTATTTGCTGGAAGATAGTTTTTTGAATATCAAGAATCTGTTCCATGAACGAAAATTAGGAATAAATTATTTATAAATCAATGATATGGGAAAAATAATTTTGAAACAGATTAGGAGATAAAACACTAATCGGATGCTTTGAAGTCATCCGATCAGTACAGGAATTTCTTTGCAAGGTAACCGAACAACCATGTCGAAAAAAACGAAAAGGAACCATATACCACTGCGACCAACGCCATTTTGTAGTTATTCAGGAGTGTGGCCGCAACAAATATTGCTAGTGTACTATTTTGCAGGCCTACCTCAACCGCAATGGTAAATTTATTTTTTCTTGAAAGGTGGAATAACCCCGGCACGTAGAAGCCAGTCAGCATGGATAAAAAGTTGAGTGCCAGGGTAAAGGGTAAGAGAGAAAAGAATTTGCCAACATCCGCACCAGTCTTGCCTCTCTCCAGGAAAACAACACCCGAGTATACAATCAGGAGCAGCAGCGGCAGGATATATCTGAGGGGATTTTCCATCTTATCTGCGAATTCTTTATTCCAGATCCTGATAAGGATACCGATGGTTGCCGGTATTACTACAATGAGAAAAATCTGAAGGACTGTATTGAAGAATGGCAGGTGGATAATGGCATCTTCAGCAAGAAAAATATGCATTGCCAGTTTGGTGATCAGTGGGATAGTGAATATCGTGATCAAACCATTCACGATGGTAATGGAGAGTGATAAGGCAACATTTCCCCTGATCATATAGTTAACAAGGTTTGAAGTGGCACCGCCCGGACATGCAGCGATAATGACCAGTCCAATAGCATATTCTGCATCCATACCCGTAATCAGGGCAATAGAAAACGCAATGATCGGAAGCAGAAGTAGCTGACACAACAGCCCTACTATAGTATTGCCGGGATTATAAAGAATATTTCTGATGTCCTGGACGGATATTGATAATCCCAATCCAAGGGTTATAATTGCCAGTGTGGCAGGAAGAAATATCTCTGAAAAAATGGTTGTGTACATGAAAAATCTTATCACAAATCACTAAGATAAACAACATTTAATTCAATTTTGCTATTGATGAATTTTCAAATCTCACTCGCAGAGGATTTTCTTCTAAAACATAACAATGATTGATTAATTTATAACGTGTTGTGCTATTAAAGACGATAATATTGATATATTGATAATCACCTTTATATTGGGCCGCGCCGTCGGCGCTGCCCAATATAAAAATATAACATTCAACAACATACATTATTTAATAGCACAATGCGTTAATTTATAATGAGAAGGGAACCGAACTAGAGGTATTTACTGATTGTGAGCAGGACAAAATCGGGCATGATGGGTTTTGTAAGAACCAATGAACAACCGGCATCCAAAATATCATTCTCATCAAAATTAGCGGTAAAGGCAGTTTGAGCAATGATGACCAGGTCTTTACGGACTTTTTTGATTCTTTTTGTTGCTTCTATGCCATTCATGAAGGGCATTTGTATATCCATTAGTACAAGATCGATATGCTTACTGTTAAGACACTTCTCGACGGCTTCCAGTCCGTTTTTTGCCCAGATCAATTTTGCATTTGTCCCTTTCATGATAGCTTCATACAGTAAGAAGTTGGTATGGGTATCCTCGGCAATAAGAATCGTTTTGTCTGACCAATCGTAAACTGCTCTCTTCTGTTCTGGTTTATATGTTTTTGTGTATTTCATGGTTGAAAATCAGAAAAGAATTCAGACAATTTTTAGTTTACCGCTGGCTTGTTTAAAAGATCTTTTTGTATTCAGTTCATTATTTTTTCCGATTAAATCGTGATTCAGTGATTTACAGATTTCCGGCTTTATCATTTCCAGATGATCTTTCATCATACATGCGAGCCTGTAAGACAGGTAATCTGAAAGATGCTGGTATTTCCTGATTGATTTTAATAGCTGTTCAAGCTGATCAGCTAATTCTTTCAGATCATACGTGTTGCTTATATACTTTTCAAGGAATTCAGGATCAATGATCCCGTCAAAAATGTTATCATTTTCATGCGAAAGCTTCAGAACTTCTGCAGCATAAGCATGCATGAAGCTAAAATTATGTTCGGGAATATCTTCCGGAACAAGCACCGGGCCGGACGGCATAAGGGACTGCATATTCTGGATCATACCGAGCATAAGCTTCTTCGTATCGGGGCTGAGCTCAATACTTTGATTAAACGGTATCAGATCTTCCATTATATAAAAGTCTTTGTTTTCGTGATGAATGCTGCATTCTGCCAGAGCTAATTTATTATTAACAGAATGCAGCATCTTTTTGAGTTATTTTCCTCCTGCCGGATCAGGGGGATCTTGAGGAGGATCTATCGGTCCGTCACCCCCCCGGATCATTCTCATCTGACCAGCACTTAACTCAAGTTCTGATAATTCATCCAATAATTTTTCAAAAGTTTCCATTTTGATCGAATTATTTTTTCCTACTCTGTTTTAGCTTTTCGGAATCCGCTTTTTATATAAATTTTCCGTTAATCTGATAAACCACAAAAAGTAGCCTGTCATTTTTCGACTTTTTTTTACTCATTTTTATAAATAATTGCAAATGAGCAAAGTAGAAATAAAATTTATAATGAATCTAAATAATAATACTTAATTTTGTTGCTTTATTGAAGGGATTTGATTATTAATTTAAATCAATAGTTTTTTCTAATTTTGGAAAGCTGACCAAATTCTGGCCGATATCTTTGCCGAAAAAAATCTTCATACTGGTATTAATTTTCAGTCTTGCTGTTGCAGACATGTCAGGACAGCTGTCCACAGCCGATTCGATAAAGGTTGAATATTATCTGCAGCGTGCTGATACCCTCTATGAAATGTCTGATTATGACAGTCTTCCCTACTTATACCTTGAAGCTTTATCCTATTTCAGGCAATCGGGTAACAGGATGATGGAGGCTCAATGCCTGTTCAGGATGGCTGAATACTACAGGATTATTTCTGATATTAAGAATGCTGAATTATATCTTAGCCGGGGTGAAGAATGCATTGATGAAAGTATGCCGGGATATGCCGAATCTTTTGCAGATTGGTATTACATACGTGGTAAAATTTTATCAAGCAAAGGAAATTACAGGGAAGCTTTGCAGAATATCCAGATGGCAGTGGAGATACAGAATCCTGAAAATCTGAGAATGAATGCCAGGTATATGAATTTTATTGGTAACATTTATTCCTATATGGGGGATCTTGACAGTGCCTTCATCTTCTACCAGAAAAGCTTTGATCTGATAAATGCATTCACAGATGAGCCGGCCATTGAAAAGGCCTGGTACTATATGAATGTAAGTCAAATCTACAAGGAAAGGGGAGAATATGATAAAGTACTTGAATATCTGCACAAAAATATACAGGTTTATAATGATATTTATGGCGAAGATTTTCAAGAGCTCTGTTCGTCATATCTGAACCTGGCAAATTACTATACTTCAACCGGGTCTTTTGATTCTGCCAGCTACTACCTTGATTTTGCCGAGATATTTATTCATAACGACAGCCTTTCGTTATATAATCGTATACCAATATTGTTTACATATAAAGGTACGCTCGAATATTTTCTTGGGAATTACATAGAGGCTAAAAACAATTATAATCAGGCCCTGCAGGCTGCAATTAAGGTATATGGTTCAGATCACCCTAATCTGAGAGTATATTATAATAATTATGCAAACTGCCTCAAGGCAACAGGAGATTATAACAATGCTCTGATAAATTATCAAAAATCCCTTGAATCCTCC
>LJUQ01000153.1 GCA_001304505.1 Bacteroides sp. SM23_62_1 | reverse complement strand
AGCGTTTAGGAATTGCCAAGGCGATCATGCATCATCCCGATATTCTTCTGCTGGATGAACCGGCCAACGGATTGGATCCAGCCGGGATTGTTGAAATCAGGGAATTACTGAGAGATATGGCTTTAAATCAAGGTGTGACGATATTTATCTCCAGTCATATCCTGGGAGAAATCTCCAGGTTTACCACACGGATCGGTATTATTCATGAGGGTAAAATGATGCAGGAAATTGATACTGATCAGCTGGATCATTATCGCCACAGGAGCCTGCATATTCATACCCGTGATGACACAGGTGCTATGGAAGCCCTCCACAGGGCGGGATATGACGTAAAGTTGAATGAAGGAGCTTTCCTGGAGATCACAGGTAAGGAGGCAATAAGTAATCCTGAAAAGGTGGCCTCCCTTCTTGTACATGAAGGATTTCCACCGGTATTGCTGAAAGTTGAGGAAGAAGACCTGGAATCATATTTTCTCAGGATTATAGGCAAGAAAGGAGGTGAAGAATGAAAGGTTTTTATGAAGCTGTCAGGGTGGAATACCTGAAGGTAATAGGGTCAAAAATACTCTGGATAACCATCATGATCTTTGCCTTCATAGCTACTATGATGGGATTACTGGTATTTTTTGCGATGCATCCTGAGTTAATAAAAAATTCAGCCGTGATGAGTGCCAAAGCAACGATTATCGGGCAGGCCGACTGGCCGGCGTATTTCGATTTGCTTTACCAGATGATTGCCATGATAGGCCTGATCGGTTTTGGTTTTGTTGTGAGCTGGATTTTCGGGCGTGAATATTCCGACCGTACAATAAAAGACCTGCTGGCATTACCTGTTACACGAATACAGGTCGTTATTGCGAAATTTGTCCTGTTTGCATTATGGTCATTAATCCTGTCACTGGTATTGTTTATCCTTGGACTGGCAACCGGACTTGCAGTTCGTATTGAGAACTGGTCGGCAGACACGGCCAGCCATGCATTCACCATATTCACAATAACTTCCATACTTACTATTCTGATCAGCACCCCGGTAGCTTTTTTTGCCAGCTGGGGGCGAGGGTATTTGCTTCCTTTAGGGTATATTATTCTTACGATGATCCTTTCCCAGTTTATCATTGCCGGTTTTCCGGGAGCTACACCTTATATTCCCTGGGCTATACCGGCAATATATTGTGGTGCTGCCGGGCCGGAGATCTCACACCTGCCAGATGCCAGTGGAATCATACTGGGTGCGACATGTGTCCTGGGATTGGCAGGCACAGGATTGTGGTGGAGGTATGCTGATCAAACGTGAATTAGCTTTCCGGGTCTGTAACTGCCTGAGGGGGATATATGCTTTATGCCCTCATATTGAACAACAATAGGTCGTTTATATTATTGGAAGGGCCCCTCTTTCCCAATGCTCTTATGTGAAAAATGATCTTATAAAATCCCGGTTCGGGGAATAATTGTTTTACAATTGTTATTTTTGAACATGATTGATGGAATTGTTTAATTTTTGTTCATAAATTTTTTAAGAAAGGAGGTAAACCATGGCTTTCAAGGCACTGTTTCTGGCACATGCTCCTGATGCTGATTATACGAAGCATAACAGTATTATTGATACTGGAAAGTACCGGTTATTAACATACGTTGTGAAGAACCAGGATGAGGCAATTAAAGTTTCAAAGGATATTTATGAAAAAGAAGGAATAAACGCAATATTACTTTGTCCGGGCTTCACACATCGTGATGTTTCGGAAATAACCGAAGCGCTGGACGGCAAAGTATCTGTCAGTGTAGCCAGGGGCGATGGGCCGGGAAATAAAATAGCCCAGGAAATCATTCAGAAGGAATATTATAACAAATAGAATAGATATTTCATGATGAAATTAAAAGAGTTGATTCATAGGTTTTTTATATCAAAAGTATCCTTTTTATACTCCGATAAGAAAACTGTAATACTGGCGTATGTATTATCAGGTGTATTATCGCTGGCGGCAGGTGATATTATCCTATACGGCCAGGAGGATCAGGGTAATCGTTCTGTTGGAGTTACAGGATCCATACAACTTCCGTATGACAGGTTTATTCATCCTGCCGGCAACCAGGTATATTTTGGTCACCACAGCCTGGAGAATCATGCACTGGATGCGGTTCTTTCGCCTGATCAACAATGGCTTGTGGTTCAGGAACGGTATAGCATCGTTTTTATTAATACCACTACAGAAAAAGTTATGGATGTATTTTACACCGAGGATATTCCTGAATTGCGTGGGGCGATGAATACCTATTCCGGTATTTGCTGGCACACCCGTGATGGCATTGATTATATATGGTTCAGTGCAGTATGCAAGCCGGCAAGATCATATGTATTACAGGTTAAGTGGGATGGCAGCAGAGCAACAGTGAACCGGATCCTGGAGTATTTTCCGGATCGGCATACACAAGTTGCGCTGCCTAATGAGCTTCTGATCCGTGATGAGCCTGACGGTGAGTATCTTTATGTGGTGCTGAACGGGAACAATAAGATTATTAAGCAGGAACTGGAGACAGGCGATACGGTATGGCTGCAGGAGACAGGTGTGGCTCCCTATGGTCTGGCCGAAGCCAAAGACAAATTATATATAACCAATTGGGGAGGGAGGCCCCCGGAAGTTGGTGATACAGATATTGCCGGGGTTCCATGGGGAGTGGCACGTGTTGATCCGGAGACAGGTGCAACAAGGGATGGGAGTGTTTCAGTGATTGATCCTGAAACAGGGGCCCTGCTGAAGACCATCGTGGTCGGACTGCATCCGAACGATATCGTTGCTTCAAAGGATCAAAAATTCATTTATATCGCAAATGCCAACAGTGATCATGTAAGTGTGATCAATACCTTAACGGATGAGGTTGTTGAGACTATTTCGGTCCGTATGTTGCCTGAAAAGAATCCCTTCTTCGGTGATTCGCCGAACGGGTTAGCCGTATCACCAAACAGAAAAATCCTATATGTGGCAAATGGTATGGATAATGCCATCGCTGTAGTAAAACTTGGCAAAAAGTCATCCGCCAAGGGGAAATTACCTGAAAGTTATATAGAAGGATTTATTCCAACCGGAGCTTATCCCTCTTCTATCTGTTTGTCCTACACCAGGCAGATGTACATCACCAACCTGGAAGGCGAGGGTGCCAGGCTGGCCCTAATACCGGACAGCTCGGACACACCGTCTTACAATGTACATCATATGCTAACTTCGGTCTCAATCCTGAAAATTCCCGGGAAGAAAGTATTGAAACAATATACAGAAGAAGTTATTGCCCTGAACCAGCTTTCCCGCTTGTACGGGGTTCAGCTACCACCCCGGGAAAACGTTGAACCGAGACCCGTTCCTGAGCGGATTGGTGAACCATCCGTTTTCAAACATGTTGTCTATATTATCAAAGAAAACCGCACCTATGACCAGGTACTGGGTGATATGAAACAGGGGAGGGGTGATAGTTCCCTTTGTATCTATGGGGAAGAGATAACACCCAACACCCATAAGCTGGCAGATGATTTTCTGCTGATGGATGCCTACCATGTATCAGGGAAATGCTCGGCTGAAGGACATCAGTGGACCGATGCTGCCATTGTCACGGATTATATTGAGAAAAACGTCCGGAGCTGGTTCCGCAGTTATCCACATGTACAGAATGATGCACTTGTTTATGCCCCCACCGGATTCATCTGGGATAATGCAGTGCGTCATGGCAAGACTGTCAGGATATATGGTGAAGCTGCCAGACCTCTTTTTGATAATGCACAGGGCTGGCAGGATATTTATTCGGGATTCTTAAGAGGTGAACCGTTTAATTTCACGAATATGACCACCGTGGCACCTGTCAGAACATTACTCAGTCCCACCTATCCGGGATATGATCACCATGCCATTCCTGATGTGCTGAGGGCAGATGCCTTTATCAGGGAATTGAAAGAATATGAAGCCATGGAGGGCGATTCATTACCGGAATTAATAATCCTTGCACTGCCTAATGATCATACTGCGGGCACGCGGCCTGGTTTTCCGACACCAAGAGCGCAGGTCGCTGATAATGACCTTGCCCTGGGAAAAATCGTTGAAGCCATCACAAACAGCCGGTTCTGGAAAAATACTGTCATTTTTGTTACGGAAGATGATTCGCAGGATGGGTGGGACCATCTTTCCGCCTACCGTACCGTAGGCCTGGTTATCAGTCCCTATTCAAGGCTCCGTCAGACCGTATCATCCTATTATGCACAGCCGTCGATGGTACGTACTATTGAACAGATCCTTGGATTGCCGCCGATGAATATCCAGGATGCTATTGCTTCACCGATGTTTGACTGTTTTACCACAACGCCGGATTATACCGCGTATAAGGCAGTGCCCAACAGGATACCCCTTGATGAAATGAATCCGCCCCTGTCCAGTCTGTCAGGGAGGGAACTTCATTATGCCAGGCAAAGCCTTGATCCGCAGTTTGACCGTGTTGATGCAGGCAACGATGATATTCTCAACCGTATCCTCTGGTACACTGCCAGGGGCAAACAACCTTATCCGGCAAAATATGCAGGAGAGGATGGGGAAGAAGAAGATGAAGAATAAACTTTAATGCAATTGATCAGAATAGCATTTGCATTCATAATTATTATTCATGGGCTCATCCATATGATGGGTTTCATGCGGGCCTTTAAGCTGGCAACCATCAGTCGGCTCAGTCAAACCGTTTCAAAGGCTGCCGGTGTATTATGGTTATTCACAGCTTTGTTGTTCGTGACAGCCTCTGTTATTTTTCTGATCAAAAAAGAATGGTGGTGGTTCTTCACTGTTCCGGCAGTACTGTTATCGCAGATACTTATTATTTTTTACTGGCGGGATGCCAGATTCGGAACAATTGCAAATGTTATAATCCTTGTTTCAACAATGGTGGGTTTCGGGAGATGGCAGTTTAATACCATGGTAAAGAAGGAACTAAGAACCTATAACATTGTTATGGATCCTGAAGAAAATATTCTGACTCATGAAATGATTGACACCCTGCCCCCAATTGTTCAGAAATGGCTTCACAGGGCAAATGTAATTGACAGGGAGATGATACAAACTGTCTACCTTAAGCAAACCGGTAACATGCGCACATCACCTGGAAGCAGATGGATACCTTTCACAGCAGAACAATGGTTTAAGACTTACGCCCCTGGTTTCATCTGGACAGCAGATGTTAAAGCTGCACCAGGAATTTATCTGCAGGGGAGGGATAAATATGAGAATGGTGAAGGACATATGCTTATAAAATTGTTATCGCTTTTCGCCATTGCAGATGAGTCGGGAGTTGAAACTGACCAGGGATCCATGTTACGTTATCTGGCTGAGATCATCTGGTTCCCGTCGGTTGCTGTATCCGATTACATCCGTTGGGAACAGGCAGGGCCGGGGACTGCTAAAGCCATTATGACCTGTGGGGATATTACAGCATCAGGTCTTTTTAAATTTAATGCAGAGGGTGATATTATTTCTTTCGAAGCCATGAGATATTATACAGTGGGCAATGGAGCTACACTGGAAAAATGGATCATACAAACAGATCCGGGTGGTTATAGAGAATTTAATGGTGTCAGGATCCCGGCAAGCGGAACTGTAACCTGGCGTTTAGAAGATGGTGATTATACATGGTTAAAATTAGAGATCAAGGAGATCTGTTACAATGGAATGTAAAACAGTAATTTAAAAGTTATAACATGAACCTTGAAGGATTGCTTGAATATAATCCTATTTTCCTGGCATTCATGGCCACACTTTTTACCTGGGCACTAACGGCTCTTGGTGCTTCAATGATTTTTTTCTTCAGGAAAATTGACAAGAAAGTACTGAACGCCATGCTGGGTTTTGCTGCAGGGGTTATGATAGCCGCCAGTTTCTGGTCACTATTAAAACCTGCTATTGAGATGGAAGAGGAGAGTGGTGGCGTTGCTTGGGTTCCTGCCCTGATCGGTTTCCTGGCAGGTGGTGGATTCTTATTTATTGTTGACAGGATCCTGCCACACCTGCACATGGGCCTTGCAACAGAAAAAGCAGAAGGCATAAAGACCTCATGGCAGAGGAGTGTGCTGCTTATCATGGCTATTACCCTGCATAACATACCCGAAGGACTGGCGGTTGGAATAGCATTCGGGGCTTTAAAAGAGAATCCGGATATGGCTGTCCTTGGAGGAGCGATTGCCCTGGCATTTGGTATTGGCCTTCAGAATTTTCCTGAAGGAGCAGCCGTTTCTATCCCACTCAGGAGAGAGGGTTTTTCAAGATTAAAAGGGTTCTGGTACGGACAGCTGTCAGGAGTTGTGGAACCCGTTGCAGGGGTGCTGGGTGCCTTGCTCGTACTTCTGATCAAACCACTCCTTCCCTATGCCCTTTCATTCGCTGCCGGGGCAATGATTTTTGTTGTTGTGGAAGAACTGATTCCAGAATCACAAATTGGACAGGAATCAGATATGTCGACAATCGGTGCACTGGCAGGATTTGCAATCATGATGATGCTGGATGTGGCACTGAGCTGAAATCAATCCTGATGAAACTTATTGCATGCCTGTTCATATTGCTGCAACCTATTCAAACATGCTTTACACAAAAGAATGCAACCCTGCATATAAAATCCAATCAAAACAGTCTTTCACTGATCAACAGAATTCATATACATCAGGATGAAAGGAACCTCAGCACATGGCTTTTTGATATAAAAAATATCTTCATCAGAGACCTTGATTCAGGCCATTATACAATACATTATATAACCTATTTCATGGATACGCTGAGCGAGGAATTATATATTCATGACCATGATAAAATTAAAATTGAATATCCCCATAAAAATTTCTATCAGGAAACTGTTGTGCCGGATACACTGATAGAGGATTTTCTTAGCAACGACCAGGCAGTGCTCAAGCTTTATATTAAATCAAATATTTATGATCATACTTTTTATCACCAGGTATTGCTGATCAGAAAAAACCTGAATGCTTTTGAAGGTTATTATTCATCTCATAATTATGGCCCCGATCGCAGTGAAGGCCTGAATGACACAACAGCTTATCTTGATTTATCAGGGAAACATATGAAAGGGATTATTGAATTCCTTTATCTGAATCAGGCTTCAACAAATCCGAATACCTTTGTGAACTGCAGTCATTTCAGTGAGGTTTATTTGTTGAACAAAAAGAAGTATTTCTATTTCAATATTTGTGAGGATGAACTGGAAAAGACTTTTAATTTAGTAAGTGAATTTTGATACTTGAGGATTATTTCAATGAACAGGATTATCATATTTACCATTTCGATTCTTTTATTACAAGAAGTCCTGTCACAATCTCAAGAATCGGGAAATCTTTATTTTACCGGGATCACCAAACCTTATTTGGTTTCAAATCATCCCCTGGGATTATTCATAACCAGGATAGACCATAATTTTAATATTCATCCCCCGAAAAAAATTCAATTAAATATCGGGATACATAATGGAAATGTATGGCAGCCCCTTGTTAAGGCGTATAAACCCCTTGAACCATCGGTAAGGACTTTGATGGAGCAATATATATGGTACAGTCGTGAGGGAGTATTTGATAAATCGGTCATGTCATCCGATAGTCTTCAGTATCATGCTGACGCTGTTATCAGAGCTTTTCCTGTGGATATAAGATTCCGGTTATCTGATAATCATGAGTTAGCCTTTCGTATTCGCTCTTTCGTCGTTACAAGAGGTGAGATTCCGTTTTCGACAATAACCAGCGACGGATTTCTGGAATGGTTTCACAGTAATATTGCAGGAGGTGAAGATCCTTTTGCCAGGAAATATTATGGTTTTAATAAAGCCGATATCCGTTATGTTGATAAGAATGGTGAGTCGATAAAACTTGGTGAGGGTGATTTCCTGGTTCCGGGTATAGAAGTGCATTATTATTATTATCCTCATTTCAACACAACGGGTGACAGGGGATTCTTTATGAATGCAGGTGTTCATACCGGAACAAATATATCCAGGTATAACCGCACCATCGATCTGGGGATATCTTCATCAGCCATGAAAACATTTTCTTTCCAGGATCAACGAAATCTAACCCTGGGTTTCGGTGTGGGGCTCATGAGACAAGGTATCCTGCAATACGGGGAACATGTTAATATTTTCAGTAATGGCTTTATATACAGCCTGGAAGGGGAAGTGGCATACTGCTGGAAAATTAAAGAGGATTCACATTATTCAATTGGATTAAATTATTATTTCCAGAATCCATATAACAAAAGAGAGGAATTTGATTATATTGTCTTAACCGGTGACAGGATAACGACTCACTGGCATTACGCTTTTACTCACCTCTACACCTCGCTGCAGTCGTGGAGCCTGATCTTCAGTTATTCCAGGAAAAGGACATTCCTGCTTTATGTAAGGGAAGATTTTAAGGTAAATAATGCGCCTGATATCCAGACCGGGATTGAAGTTCAGATTCCTTTTTAGTGTCACAGCTGGAGAATTGTTATCATAGCCCATACTCCAGCTCCCTCACATTCCGAAAATTAGCAATCCGCCAGCTGGCGGATGCTTTTATTTTCGAGGATCCTCGAAATGATAATATCAACGATGGGATGAATGTCCCGGCTGGAAAGCTTCATCTCTTCTACCAACGATGGGATGAATGTCCCGGCTGGAAAGCTTCATCCCTTCTACCAACGATGGGATGAATGTCCCGGCTGGAAAGCTTCATCCCTTCTACCAATGATGGGATGAATGTCCCGGCTGGAAAGCTTCATCCCTTCTACCAACGATGGGATGAATGTCCCGGCTGGAAAGCTTCATCTCTTCTACCAACGATGGGATGAATGTCCCGGCTAGAAAGCTTCATCTCTTCTACCAACGATGGGATGAATGTCCCGGCTGGAAAGCCGGGCTCTACAAGTATCTGATAATGATGATAATGGCCGACTGAAAGTCGGCCAGCCAATTATCTTTATAAAGAAATTAAATTTCAATATCTTTGGTATTGATCAATATTTTGGTATAAAACTTAATTAAGAAGGATTAACATTGTCCTTACAATTGAGTATAAATCATCTCATATTATTGTTATTCCTATTATTTTATGGATTTCCGGCAACTTTTGCACAGACGGGGAACAGGATATTTTTAGAAATAAAATACCCGATACCGGCCGGGACGAATTTTTTGAGCAAAGCCTATGATAATGGATATACAGGGTTTTTCAATACAAGCATCGGTTATGGCAGGACGCTGGGAGACCAGTTCGGGGCCGGCGGAGCCTTCAGTTCAATGTACCTGAGATTGCTTGAGACTAATATGAACGCACTTGTTATGTGTCCAACAGTACAGGGATTTTATTATTTTCCTGTTGAAAATGAGAGAAATAAAGTAACACAGATGATTGAAGTTGGATATTCCTTCTGGAGTTTTTTTTCGAATGATTTAAAATTTCCATCCGATTCTACAATCATAACCGATCCGGAAGGCCATTACAGGGAGAATCGTCATAGTTTTGTACTTGGCAGTTCAACAAAGGTAAGTTATATCATTTCAGACCGGGTTTCCCTGGATTTTATTATTCAGATAAATTTTCACAGGCTCAATGCCATAAAAACAGAAGAACGATCCGGGTATAATCAGAATGTTGCCATCCTGTTTCCAGGGTTGGGGATCAGTGTTGATTTGTAAATTGGTATATTGGTTTGTGTGGGTTTTGTGTTGGAGTATTGGTTAACGGATTTATGGAATGGTATATTAGTATGTTGGTTTGTGTGGGTTTTGTGTTGGAGTATTGGTTAACGGATTTTTAAAGAATGGTATAACGGTATGTTGGTTTGTATGGGTTTTGTGTTGGAGTATTGGTTAACGGATTTTTAAGGAATGGTATATATATTGGGGTGTGCGGGAGTTTGAGATTAGGAGAATTTTGTTATACTGGTTTGCAACCTGCAACCATATTGAAAATGGGTGATATTAGTAACACCGGTTGTCAACCGCGGGGATTTTTAATCTTAACTTATTCTATATAATACAATATTCAATCATTCCAGTATTCCAATATTTCACCATTCCAATAAATCATTCATTTAAAAATTTTGGATATAAATAAGTCATTGATTTCGAAAATCTATTTTAATGAGTTACAAAAAGAAATCCTGGCAGGAAAAACTGCAAGATAAAGGCAATTTCCCCAAGGTATTGAATCTGGAAAAAAGATTTCCCTGTTACAATGCAGTCCATAAAATGGGAGCTGAAGAAGGAGATCCGATTGTTCTTGTTAATGCAGGTGAGATAATTGAAATAATGAAAAGAATCCCGGAGGGCAGACTGATTACTATAGTTGAAATATGCAAAGAAATTGCCCGGAAGCATCATGTTAAGGGTTGTTGTTCTCTTACTACAGGTATTTTTATTATGACCGCAGCAAATGCTGTTAAAGAGGCTGCTGCCGAAGGGAAAATCCTGGGTATTCCATATTGGCGGACATTAAAGGCGGATGGCTATCTCAATGAAAAATACCCGGGAGGTATTGAAGCACAACAGAGATTATTAGAAAAGGAAGGATTTAAGATTATCAGAAAAGGTAAAAAATCGTTTGTTGAAAATTACCAGAATTATCTGGCTTTTAACGCTGATAATGATTAAGTAAATGATAATTCCTGCAGCTTTTATTTCGTCCGAATTGACAGGAGAAATTGTGTAAGACAGGTATATAAAATATCATAAATGGATGAAGACAGATCAGGAGCAGAAAACGGTAGTTATTAAAAATAAGAAGACCCGCAGGATCTTATGGACTTTTGCTGCTGCTTCCTTTCTCAATGACTTTGGTTCAGATATG
>LJUQ01000152.1 GCA_001304505.1 Bacteroides sp. SM23_62_1 | reverse complement strand
TCCTTACAGATTATTTTATTTTCCGTTCGTTTCCTTACAAAAGCAAGCTTTTGACGGAAACTCACTCCAAATAAAAATCCCGGCCTTGGCCGGGATTGGTTTTGGGGTGTGGGCGATGTAGGAGTCGAACCTACGACCCCCTGCTTGTAAGCCAATCGATGGTGATCGATCGTGCCCAATATCATCCCTTTCCAGATCAGTAAGAAAATATTTACCTTCTTCGAGCAATTTATCATTTCCACGGAAATTCCATAAGGTAAATACAGAAGGCTTTTCAAAGTCAGAATCTGCCCACTTCTTCTGATCCTTCCAGCATTCTCTGTATCCGCTCTTTAATCCTTTAGCCCAATCTTCATTTGTGCACCTGAATTCACAATCTTTGCAATGCTTCCCAACTGGAATGATGATTTTTTCATCCTGTTCATAATTGTCAGCATACAGTCTAAGCCTGTCTTTAAATGATTGAGTGGCCGGTTCTTTGGTATCATTCCCTGAAAAGATCATAGCAACGACAGGATCTACATTGATCTTTATTAATATCTCATCTCCAAGACTGGCCGGATCAGTCTCACCAATTACATTGACCTTTGTCCTTTCTTTACCATTTTCAATTACTTTATTTATCCTGAATTTTTGATTTAGCCCATCTACAGTTGTGTGGGAGTTCTTGTCGGAAAACATAAGGTATGCATTGATTTTCTGGTCAGGGAATGCTTTTTGTACAACCCACTTCTGAAAAGCAATATCATAAACATAAGGTTGCCATTTGGAAAGAAGATATTCCCCGTTTTTATCCAGGAATCCGTAATAATCGGCAAAATCAACTGATTTTGCTTTTACTTCTATTAAATCAATACGATTTGAATTTTTAACCAGGATATCAACGCGGATGAAAAGATTCTGGAATTTAATGGCTGCCTCATTGATAATGATATTTTCACGCTGAAGAAGGTCATTCGTCTTTTCAAGTGCTTTCGAATAATCCCGCTCCTCTTAATCGACTCCTCCCGGATGATAAAGTTTCGCCAGTTCACCAACCTGAAAACCACCATCTCTCAAGGCTTCAAGAAATGGATCATCCAGTTTGGTATTTGCATATTCGTTTTCTTTTTTAATGTAATATAATTTAGTCGGGCATTCAAGGGCAAGGGTAAATAGTGACTTGGTTAAATAACGTGGCATAGATATTAATTTTAAATAAGTTACAAAATTTTTATGAGACAAGTATCTCTCTATCTATGTATTTTCTTATTCATTATTAGAATTTGTGAAATCCCAATCTGTTATTAATAAGTATAAATCTTTCATCAGGGAAATTGCTATCAAGCAACCATCTGTAATTCTCAAGTGTCAGTTCCCCCGGCGTGAAATAAGATTTCAGGGTAATGATTTTATTAACCCCCTGCACAAACATCCTGAGCGAGATCCATTTGATCATTTTGATCCTCATATAGTTCCTCAGGCTTTCAAGATTTTCAAATTCCTGCTTCCACTCAACGAAGCTCTGGTTTTGCCTTTCCCTGAAAGTGATTGCGATTTGCTTTGCCATGTTTTCCATCATTGTTATCAATTTTAGTACAATGATAGGAAGGGGGAATGCAGTGTATTTGCGTTGAAGAAGAAAGATGGTCGCAATTGTTACAATTGTCGCAATAGTCGCAATTGTTATAATGTAGCAAAAGAAGATGAATCAAGTTGAAGCCTGGGGAGAATGTTAAGTTCTGCCAGTTTTTAACCGGCAGCTATACCGACATATGGAAGTATAGTCAAGTCCGGTTTCCAACCGGACACATTCAATACCGTGGAAGTATAATAGAAAATCCCGCCTGCCCAGATGCCGACCGGGGGTTTCCAACCGGCAATTCTGTCAAAGTTAGGTAATAATGCAAAGTCCGCTTACATTTTTGAAGTTAATGAATAAATGTCGGAGGGAAAAGTGAAAAAACGTGAGTTTGTATTCTTTTAATCTCCTGTTCTATTCATTATTTCTTTTCAACAGGCTTTCAAGGATATTATCCGATATTCTGAAGTTAATTTCCTTTAACTTTTCGAGAAGAGGTCTAATTTCATTTATAAGTCCTGAAGCTTTAGCTTTATTTATCACACCAAGGGTTCCTGTAAATTTGATGCCTAAACGTTTGGCAAGTTTTCTTGCTTTTAAATCATCAATAATTAATAAAGAATCATCCTTTTCTACTGCTAGTGCAATAGCTGATGCTTCCCCAATATCGACCTGAGTTTGAATAAATGTCTGGTACCTCTTATCCTTCACTGATTCAACAATAATCCAATCCGGAACAGGTTTGTTAAACTCCTCAACTATCTCAGGAGTAGTATATATTTTTTGATAAACCTCTTTCAAGATTTCAAACCGTTCAATCTTGTCGAAGATTATTAAAACACTTGTATCTGCTATAACACATTCAGGCATTGGAAATATCAGATTCTAAATCATCAAGGGAACTACTAAATAGCGAAACACCATACTTCCCAAGTAACTCAATAAATGATCTTTTTGATAAACCGGCTAATTCAGCAGCCTGACCGGAAGATAGTACTCCGTCTTCATATAATTTTGCTGCTATCATCATTGTCAGTTCATTATCATTCTTTTCAACAGAATCCGGTATTTTTAGATGTAATACTCTCATCGTAATTTTTTTCAAATTTAATGATTTTCATTGAGATCTGTTTTCCCTGCCATATTCGGAAAGATACAATATCGGTTGGTTAGCTTTTCCTCTCTCCTGTTTAACCTTACTATTCACTCGTCATCTTAGTGAAAAAGCTTTTCTCCACCTTTTATAAGGATCATCAAATTTTACATCATTTTTATCAAACTTATCAGGATCCCAATTCCTGCCAACCCATCTTTTCCTTCCTGAGTGATCATTATGCTTTGGATCAGATAAAGCATCAATTACACGATAATACCCGTCAACACCCCCGCAGTCTTCCGGCGGACATGCCCGTTCTCCATCTGTACAAACAGGATATTTGGTATTCTTTTCACGGTAGATATATCCCTCCAGCTTTATACGGTGCCACCAGTCATCACCGTAGTCATAAATATATTGCGCCTCAATTCCCAGATCATTAAAATAAGCTGTTACCGGTATCTCCCAGCCCGGACAAACTTCCTGTAAATCAGGCAGCCCGTCAAAATCGGGAATGCCTATATGAGTTACATTCCTTTTTCCTTTTCCTTTTATTTCGAAATGATGCAGATGATAATCAAGCCATCCCATCGAGTCCTGGATGGCAACGTGCAGGTCCCAGAAATTATATTCTGATGGCACCAGAATTCTTCTCCAGATTAATGGTGTGATTTCCTGCAATTCAATTTTGAACTGGAAAACCCGGTTTTTAAGAAAAGAAATACCCTTGTATTTTTTATAATTCATCTTGTAGCCCTGATCTGTAAAATTTTTTTCAAATTTATTTTTCATTGGATCTTAATATTACAGGATTTAAAAGTAACATTCTTTTTAAAGCATGCTTCCCATGTTTTAAATTAAATCCAGATTAAAAAATAATTTTTTGATGGTTTTAACCTGATACTTAACTGGTTACTAATCAGACATATTCATAACCAGGTAAGTAGTAGTCCGATAATATTGATAATCACCTTTATATTGGGCAGCGCCGACGGCGCGGCCCAATATAAAAATATAACATTCAACAACATACATTATTTAATAGCACAATGCGTTAAATATTATTTAAAATTCTTGCACCTGAAAAGATCCAACCCTTATTTCACCTATTCACTCTTTCGCTCCATCACTCTTTCACTCAATCACTCCCTCTCCCATTCACCCATTCACCCTTTCTCCCACTCAAAAACCAATCCTCCTCCTCTCCCCACCTACCAGCGTCTCATCAAGACAAAACTCCCTGATCCGCTCAATCCCGGGCCGCCTGCTATTCAAAATATCTTCGGTCATGAACTTTCTGACTATGTTGTCAATCTGGCCGCCGGTAAAGTCAAATTCACCGGCCAGATCCTTTGCCGCACGCTTTGAGAGTACGGGGATCTTGCTCTTCCAGATCTGTGCCCTGACATCCACACCGGGTTTTTCAAACCTGATCTTATACAAAAACCTGCGATCAAACGCTTTATCCAGGTTCACAGTAAGATTAGTTGTTGCGATCAGGATTCCAGTAAAATCTTCCATCTCCTGCAAAAGGATATTCTGCATGGCATTTTCAGTCTGATCAATGGCAGAGTTGCTGAATTCTCTCCTTCTGCCAAGTATCCCATCAGCCTCATTGAATAAAAGGATTGGACATCTCTTCTCCTGTTTGAGAGCTTTCTTGTAGGTGATAAATATATCCTTGATTCTCTTTTCAGATTCTCCATACCACATGCTTTTGGTCTGACTGATCTCAACTTTCATGATACCTCTTCCGGTTTTCTTTGCTATCTGGTAAACAGACTCCGTTTTGCCAGTCCCCGGAATCCCATAAAACAAAACAGTAAAACCGGTTGAAAATTTACTGTTCTTAAGCCTGGAATATATTTTCCTGAAATTCTGATCCATCAGCGATTGCTGAAGGAAATCCAGTCGATCCGATTCATCTGTATTAAAAAAGAGCTTTATACTTTCGATCTTTTCAGGCATGATAATATTCCTGACTTTCTTACTGCTCGTTATGACTTCGGAATTTTCTTCAAATAAAAGGTCACATGCTCTTTCTGTGAGCAAAATATCCCTGTCATTCCTGAAATATCCTTCCTGCAGTTTCATAATATCCTTCCTGATAAGTTCACTTGTACCCTGTACAAGATTTCGCTTAACATGAAACCTCAGGTTCAAATCATCATAGATCTTTTCGGTAGCCTGTTCAAGGTCAACCTCAGGTTTGCCATTGATGGTTTCAAAGCACACATATAACAGTAATAATAACTCATCTAATTCAATATGAAACTGATGAATTTTTCTGACAAAAAGATTTGCTTTATTACTACTTAACAGATCTGAAACATCATTTGTCAACTCGTAATAGGTCAGTTTTTGGTTTTCCCTGTCCTCTATCAGCTCATTTATTTCTACCAGTAGTTCAACCATATTCAGCCCTTCCTTTTTATCAAAAAATGGTATGTTATTTCTGAAGACTCCATCCATGACATCCCTGGTCACAAAAAAACCTATATCATTGAGCAGGGCCCGTCTTTTCTTCCCATCATGATCGCTCCGGATTATCCTTCGTTTTTCCAGTTCTTCAATATCAGGTATATACCCGGCAATTTTAAGCGGATTGCAATCAATAAAACGAGCTATATCATATATATCAACCTTCTGGTTCTTAAAGTTCAGTACCAGGATAATGGAAAACATCAGTGCCTGTATTTGGTTACATCCAAGGAATCCGGATATTTGTTCAAGGCTATATTTAACGCTATTAACCCTGCTTTCATTAAGTTTGGAAGCTTTCATTTTCTCAGCTACTCTTTCTATATGCCAGATCAGTTTGTCAGGCTGCCCCGGTGGGATCTTTACCTGTGTCATTTTGATTGTTTTTTAATTTGATACAAGTTTAGGAAGTCAGGATGCAATGTATTTGCGTTAAATGCCACTTTTTTCTCCCGACAAGTCGGGAATGAAAAAAGTGGCCAAAAAAATCTTTGAAAATCAGAGGCTGCCCACTGGCCCTGTGAAATTTTCGCTTTGCGAAAGCCTGAAAGGCATTTCACAGGGCAGGCCACTGCCCACCTTATGTCATCCGATTTTCGGCCTACCCGTAAATTGTCATTCTATGACAGCTGACCCAAATCCCATTACTCAAGCAGATGTGGGAAGGCCAGAAAAAATGGGGGCGGCCTGAGGGCCTTGCAGGGTAAAGGCCAGTACTAATTTTTTCTTGATTTTTTTGGTTCTTTTTGTATCAAGACAAAAAGAACAAAGGGGGTCGAAGGGGGCCGAAGCCCCCTTATGACATGTGTTGCATAAATACCTGCCTGCTGAAACAAGTAGTTATAAAGCTGTATGTTTCATTAATTCTCAATGGTCTTGAGTGACCAAAAAATTACTAACTTGTATTAAAAATCCCGATACCATGGCTAAAAACAAAAATGCCCTCATCAGATACCGCGTTATAAATCGTTGCCTTATCGATTATAAGATCTGCACCAAAGAACAGCTTATCGATGCCTGTGAGGATGCCCTGGACATTCGCCCGCTTGGGGAACGGACGATCGATAAGGATATTTATGACATGCGGAATGATAATGGACTGGCCTATTACGCTCCCATCAAATATGACAGGAACCAGGGAGGATATTATTATGATGATCCCGATTATTCAATTGATAATCTTCCTCTGAAAGCGGATGAGATTGAAGCGCTGACATTTGCATCAACACTCCTGAACCAGTTCAGGAACACCGGGATATTCAGTCAGTTTTCCGGGGCAGTGCAAAAGATCGTTGATGCAGTTAATATCCAGAAGGCTAATATCCAGCTTCCGCAATATGACTTTATCGATTTCGAGAGGGTTCCGTTTGTAAAGGGAAGTGAATTTTTACAACCTATCATCGAAACAATTAAGAATAAACAGGTAGTGCTGATACATTATCAATCGTTTGATCGCGACTCACCTGTTGAGCATACGATACACCCATATCTATTAAAAGAATACCGGAACCGCTGGTATGTCATCGGATTGCATGAAAAATACCGGGAGATCAGGACATTTGGACTGGACAGGATGGTATCCGTTGAACCAGCCCGGGTCCCTTTTATCGATAAACAGTTTAATGCCCGGGATTACTTCAAAAACACAATCGGTGTGATCTCACCCCAGGGGCCTCCGCCAGAGATCAGGTTTGCTGTCAGAAAGAGACAAGCCCAGTATTTAATTACGCAGCCTTTGCATGAGAGCCAGGAGATCATTAATGAAGAGGATGATGAGGTTATCTTCAAACTGGTTGTACACCCGACGTATGAATTAATAACCCTATTAATGGGTTATAGAGAAGAACTCAGGATCCTGGAACCAGAAAATGTAAAAAAAGATTTTATTGTAGCACTACAGAATACTCTGAAACGATACCAATAATCCCTGTAAAATTCATGAATAATAACCAGGCTAGGTTATTCAGAACATATGCTTTGCATATTCCTGACCTTCCATATATAAAAATTCCTATAGACCTTCTATCATAAATTATTATACAATTCATCATAAGGAATCTATAATATTATATAGAATTCTCAAGACAAATACTATATAATAATTATTAAGGAGGCCTAATAATAATTTTCTACAATCCATATTCGTAACCTATGTGAAATGCAAATCGACCTTATAACAAAACAGGACTTGTATCAATTCAATTAAGAAATGCTGATTGATTAAATCCATTCTTAAATCAATCATAAGTCAGGCATTCAATTAATCGCTGGATAACCCATTGTTGTGGTTATGCAGAGGTATAGGGAATATGCGGGAACCAGGTTTCTTACATAATAATATTTTGTTTTAATCATTTTTAAACCTCCGCAGTTCAGGAATTCAGTTGGTCGCTGGATAACTCATTATTGTTGTTATGCAGAGGTACAGGAGATATGCGGGAGCCAGATTTCTTACATAATAATATTATGTTTAAACCATTTTTAATCCTTCGCAGTTCAGGAATTCAATTGATCGCTGGATAACCCATTATTGTTGTTATGCAGAGGTACAGGTGATATGCAGGAACCAGGTTTCTTACATAATAATATTTTGTTTAAACCATTTTTAAACTTCCGAAGTTCAGGAATTCAATTGATCGCTGTATAACCCATTATTGTTGTTATGCAGAGGTACAGGAGATATGCGGGAACCAGGTTTCTTACATAATAATATTTTGTTTAAACCATTTTTAATCCTTCGCAGTTCAGGAATTCAGTTGGTCGCTGGATAACCCATTATTGTTATTATGCAGAGGTACAGGAGATATGCGGGAGCTTGCTTCCTTATCGGGAGGTAAAAGAGTGTAATAAGAAATAATCTGCTAAATAATTCTTTCGCCAATGAGAAACATGTTTGATTTGATCTATGAATAGTTAAACTTACAGACAATACTAAACTATCGGATGATTTTTATTCCATCCACCTATTATTTTATTACCCGGGAAAGTCCAGATATAGCTGATGACGCACAAACAATACAATCTTGCTAGCTTACCCTGTTTGTCAACAATCAGGATGCTATCTGTTCCAACAAGTTTGAATAAGTTTCTGATGTATTGTTCATTTTTATCTATATCAGTTAACTAATTAAAAATTCCGAATTTCACCAGGTTTTCTTTTAGGATATATTTCATAAAACCTTCTTGACATTTGATTAAATAATGCTTAATTTTAATTATCTCACCACTCACGGTTGATTAGTATTCTCACCGAAAGACTATTCACTGTGATGAGAATAAGTTTGCTTCTCATAATTTTCATCTTTTTTGTATCATTTGAAAAAGATGAGAAAATTATACTTGTTTATCCGGCTAATGTGACAATATGGTTATTCACTCAGGTTATAATACTGATTATCAGTGATATTGATTGCAGACATCTTAAAGCAATTTAAGATTGTAAGTGTAACAGATAATAAATTAGCTGAACTTAACTCTAAAAAGTTCTCCTTTTTAAAAATAAAAATTATGAATATCAAAATATTGGTTCTAATAATGATTTTCCCACTTGTTTCTATAAATTGTATACAGGACGACTTACAAAATGAAAAATGTGACCAGTTAATTAATGAACCGTATAATTTTCCTATAAAACCTGGAGATCCGGAATGGAGTAACTTTGAAACTGACGTGGAAAGATATAATGCGGTACAAATTCCTGAATCAATTTTAAAATGTTTAACTGATGAAGCCTTGTTACAAACTTGTATTGATTATCCTTTATATCTTGATTTCACAGCAAGCTCTGATACTGATCCATCAACAGGATTTGAAAAGTTTTTGGTTAAAAAGTTTAATGGTTTACAGGAATTATTTGAAAGGAAAAATATTGAAACGATTTTATTAGACCGTTACATCTCTGAAGATATGTATTCTTTCGTAGAAAAATATTATATATTCAGGCTTGAATATTTCTTTATGTTTCTGTCAAGGGAAAGCATAATTTCTAATTTGGATGAAAACCAGGTATATAATTTTATTAAAAATTCCCTTGATAAATTTGATACTATTCAAAATGAATCGCCTCCATATATCCTTCGTTATAGTGGTGTTGAGCTTATTATCACTTATTTAATGGCTAAAGTGATGTTATATCATAATTTCCTTCCTTTTGTTAATTATTATAATTCAATGGGATATATTAATGTGAGTAGTGTCCCACCAAACAAAGCGGTTGAATATGCCAGACAATTTATTAAACAATGGTCCTAAAAAAATTATATATCGTTAGACCAATCTGTACTTTTCTGAATAGAAAAATATATTATGGTTTTCCAATAATCGTCCGATTGTTTAACCCTCCGTTAGTTTAATGCATAGTACAGGGGAGGTTCCTGTTTAGAATTATTTGGGGTGAGGTTGTTTGGGTAAATAACTATAGTATAATTTGTTCTCATTTTATACTAATTGGTAATTTCAGAAGTCCCTTTGATATTTGATTTAGTTGAGTTATATTTAAATAGACAAACCACCGATTGTTAAATAGTGAAGTTCAAAAAATTTTCAAGTGGAAGTTTATAATTAATAAATATTTACTCTTATAAAACTTATATAAGATGACGAATCCAAACTTAATTTCTTGTAAATCTACATTCCAACGGATTAATAGTAGGTACTTTTTTATCCTTGTTATAATCCTCGTGTTTTATTTATTTAGAAACTCATATTCTCAAGATCATATTTATCCCGTTGAAGACTTTTATAACCGAAATATAGAACTTCCCATAGATCATAACAATCCTGATGAAGGTTCATTTACACTTTACTACCAGCTGAGTAGTAATTTTAATTTCAATAATCCTATCATATTTTTCATTAATGATAGTCAACAGGCACACGGTGCTCCTGGAGATGTAGACGGTCTGAGAGAGGAGTATCAGTTTGATTCATTGTTTAATATCATCCGATATGAACCAAGGGGAAGACAATATTCTTACATTGAGATTGAAAATGAAGATGGGAGCATCAATTGGGAAAAGGCTTACCGGATTTTTTCATCCAGCCAGATTGTGGAAGATATTGAAAGGGTACGGCAGAATCTTTTATCTGGCCATCCCAATAAAAAAATTTATTTGTATGGTAGATCCGGTGGTGGATATCTGGTCCAGGAATACCTCGCAAAATATTTCAGATATGTTGAGCGAGCATTCATTCGTTGTGGCCCAAATCCCCTCATTATGGAGAAGTTGGGATTCATTGAGTCAAGATTTCTTCTCAACTCACTAAATACTGTGGATAGTACGGTTTATAAGAAACTGGAAAAAGTATTGGATGAAAACGTTGTTCCGGAACTGAACCTATTGTGGTTACTCAACAGGCTTGCCTATCAATTTCAAGATCCGGGGCCGATTCAGGCAAAAATAATAGATGAACTATTTCAGAACAACTTTGATACATACCAATCATACATGGAAAAAGGTGGATACGATTATTTAAAATTAAAAGGCAACAAGGTTCTTATTAACCAAATGGGAATAGGTGGGTTTTTAAGGCCTATTGAATGTGATGGGAAATACCTGCTGGGACCACCACCAGATTATATTGATCCAATTTATTATTGTTTCAGAGATCTTTCATCAGCGTTCATAGACTTAATTGAAAAGAATAAAGTACCATCACCGATTTTCCCATCTTTAAATAAGTTTGAAGAAGTTGAAACGGAAGTATTCTACTTAGCCGGGAAAAATGATCATATGTCTCCTTATCAAATTGGCGTTGAACTTGGTAAATACTTTCCGAATTATGAGTTGTTCATTTCTGATGATAATCATCTCTTTAATAAACACAAGGATTGTTATCCACTGCTTCGAAATGCATTCTTTAAACATGGGAACAGTTCAAGACAATTGAAAGAAGCCAAAAAAAACATACTCTGTAAGGAATGGAAATTGAATTGATATGAAAATTCCGGTAATATTGAGCATTATATATCGGTGTAACTTCAATACTATCCCCGAAACAATTTAAACATACCTTTTTGGATTGCAAACTGAATGTCTGGGTCTTTCAGAGAAGATTCACCTTCATCTAGAATCCGGTGATAACATAGAACCGGAATACCCTCATAACCTTCAACAGGACTTGCACATTTATCTTAACAATTAAATCTAAACAATCTTCTCTTAAATAATTGAAAAATATACCTCGCCTAAAAGGAGGATTAAATAAAGGGATGGTTTTATAAAATTGCAACCAAACAGTCTTGTATATGACCAGTTACGTTGCCAGAGTGCTCTTTTGTCCACAGTTATCGCAACCTTTGTAAAAGCTGCTGACGCTGGAACACCCACCAAACCAGCAATTGATTATATATGCTGTTAGCTTTCCATTGGTTTAATTTTCATTTTTATCCAGATAATCACTTTGACAAATAGGCTAATCCTTCACGCAACGCACTGAAGATCCTGATTTCTTAATAATAAAGAAAGAACCTAAATGACTATCATCGAAGTTAACACCAACAGCGAAGGCATATTCATTTTCTTCTGTTGAGCTCCACCAGTTACCGAATTTATTAAGGAGCCCGAATTGTCCAGTATAGCTTCGACCACTACCTGGAAGGGCAGTAAAACCGGTTTCATTAGTTGCTCCTGTGTTAGGTGTCAACCAGTGTATTGTCCCTGCTTCTTTAAGTTTTCCACCGGCAATGTCTGATCCTCCCAAATAGTTCATAAGTGTTGTCCATTCTCCTTCAGTGGGCACATGCCAGTTGGTAGGGCATAGTTTGTTTGAGTTAACCACGTACCAATTATACAATGCACCATAAGGGTTTTTATATGTCAGTGAATCATTATTCAACCAACAGTAACCTGGAGTTGTTAGATTACTCCAAGTAGTTTCGTTTGTAACCAAAGGTATAGCAGTTCCATCATTGTATTTGGTGGTTTTAAGGTTCTCAACCATCCATACTTGTGTACCTATAGTTACAGTGTGATAAACATTTCCGTCCATATCAGTAACAGTAATATTGTTTTTATCATCATTATCTTTTTGACAATGAATTATAAATATTAAAATAAATCCCAGAATAACTGTTGGTTGAAG
The DNA here is from genome assembly GCA_001304505.1 of Bacteroides sp. SM23_62_1. GTDB lineage: Bacteria > Bacteroidota > Bacteroidia > Bacteroidales > SM23-62 > LJUQ01. The sequence continues at coordinate 2,262 of LJUQ01000152.1, read as the reverse complement.
CCAAATCCTTGTTTTATGTTTCAATTCAATTTAAATTAAAGTTATTACTCGTTTATTTGTTTTTAGTGTTTCTTCCAATAAACACTAACGTTTATATACAAAACACTTTTGCATTTACCTCCTTTTATTAGGGTAAAAGGTGAAATTTGAAATTTCGCACTTCTCGTAATCAATCATCAAGTTACGAAATAATTGTAAATACCGGTGCAATTGATCACCTCTGTCCGATTTAAATTGAGTAGTTTGTTTGAAGGTAAATCATATAATCAAATTGGGTTGATAATGTGATATTTACGTTACGTTTTTAGGTGCTCAGCTTGACCGGAATTTCCACACTAAAGCGGCAATTAACCTCCAACTGGAAATAGGGTAGCAAAAATCCTCCGATTATTTAATACTTCAGATGTTTGTACTTTAGAATAAAGGAATGGCAAGCTATGTTTGCCATTCCTTTATTGATATAAAAAACAACCGGGCCTTTCTGTGTTATCCAAGAGTATTTGATTTGTCCGGTTGTTAACCGAAGGGTTTTATTAATGTTTGGCAATACGAACTGTTCACTATTTAGAGCAATACCGTATCAATTTAGAATTTAATTTCTTTTTAAACTGATTTCGGATTGTCAGCCAAATTGCATATATAACATGCATACAGTTAATCTAATAATCCATCCAGGTAATGAATTATATTTAGTAATAACTTATAATTATATTTTGCCTTAGGGTCAATAAATCCCATTTTCCCTCCCCAACTTGTATCCTGTGCTGAAAACATGTTTCCATCCGCAAAAACGACTACTTTCCCTTTCCCAAACTTCATAAAAGCACCCTGAGCTAATCCTGATATAGATTCTGGTTCAATATTGTTAAAGTTCCATGCCGTATCAGGAAGCCATTGTATCCAACCATCATCAAAACTAATTATTGGTAATGCTTCTTCAGGTATTCTTATTGCGGATCCATTGTATGTTATTATAGAATCAATTCTTTCATTATCATTTCTTCCATTTGTAATAATATTACTATGAAGCGTATTATTGGTTCTATGAAAAAATACTGGATATCGAGTTGTATCTTCAGCATGTCCGTTATATAGTATGAAACCAAATTTCCTGGCTAATTCTTCTGCTGCACCGGGAAATGGATGATGGTCAACAATAAGAAATAACGATCCACCTTTTTCTACCCAATTTATTAATGTTGTAATTTCTGATTGAGTAAATGCCGAGTATGTAGGATTATACCATTTTGGCCAAAGGTTTTTTTCATTTTGAGCAAGTGGAATTACCAATAATCTAACATTCTGAAGGCTTGAAGTAGTAAATTGATTTTTGAATGGAGTTACCTGATATCCATCTATATTTAACACATTCCTAAAGGCTATAAAGCTTCCCAAACCATCAAAAGTGTGTCTGTTATAATGCCCTTCATCCAAATATATCTTTGGCCCCTTATTAATTGGGTAAGCAGGATATTTAATTCCCTTGATGTATATAGAATCGAGATTTGAATTAGTAATTTGAGCAACAAGACTGTAATTCGAAAATTGAACAATCATTAACATATAGCTCAATACAATATTAACTTTTTGTATTCTTTTCATTCCTAAATTACTTGTATACTGCGGCAGTCTGTCAAAAAAACTGTGTTCAGTTAAGAAATATAAATCAAATTTAAGGCGGTTAATATTGGTGTCAAAATATTTAAGTAAGATTGTTATAAACTATTATAGTGGTTATAAAGAGACTATTGTTGGTATGAATATGACTGTTTACATTGGACTATGAGCCCTTTACTTGAAATTCAAGTCAAGCTGAACACCTCATTTCGAAGTAAACTGAGCATATAATTCCGGAAATGACTGAGCACTTTAAACTGGAATTGGCTATTCGCTATCTTCAGAATTTTCATTCACAAATAAAAAGAAAATAATTTCCGGATTGGATTATATATGAATCCCCCCAATGGCAAGTATAACTTGCTTTCCCTTAATCTCAAGGTCAAATAATCGGACAATTTTATAACCCTATTATCTATTTTAATTTTCCCCTCAATAAGGATCATGAATAGCGTAGAGACGAATAATCCTGCCGTTAGTTTACATGTATTTAGAGAAAAATTACCTTTCCCCTGTAAGTTTTTGTGCCACGAAGTTCCAGAAAATAGATTCCTGCCGGAAGGCCATTACGATTCAAAGTGTACACTGTCCCGGAAATGTTGTCTGCCTGCAACAATATCTTTCCTGATAAGCTTATAAGGATTA